>JAZUJQ010000136.1:0-7261 GCA_045642845.1 Kiritimatiellia bacterium | reverse complement strand
CCCCGCGAAGCACGGGGAAGGGGTAGTGGAGCCTGTTTGCCAGCCGTCGGAGTTTTTCGCCTTGCGGCAGAGCAACCCGCGCGTTTGCGCCGTTTGAAAAGAAACTCCGATCCGTGAAGCTCTCGCTACCGCTCCGCCGAACGGACTGCGCTTCGCGTCATCGATTCAGCTCGCACGGGCATCGGATGATGAAACCTTTCCAAGTTTCATTGTGCATTCGTAATCCGGTGAGTCCCCGGTTTGTTTTGGCCGGCTTTTTAGCGTATACTTTCCACCAACGGCGGACGTATCGGGCGGACGCCGCGGTTGCGTTGGAAAACACACGAAAATGACAATCAAGGAAATTCTGGCGAACCCGGAAAAGGTGCGGTTCGACGTCGATTCGCTCGGCGTGTGCGACGTGCCGTCTCCGGTAAATGGCGGAGGCTTCGTCCGTGAAGGCGCCCGTGTTCTGTACCGTCACGAGCAGGAATACGTCGAAAACACGATCCGCGCCGGCGGGAAGGTCCCGTCGTTCGAAGCGGCCGGACCCCATGCGAAGATTTTCCACAATCCGTCCTGGTGCCGCGCCGCGATCGCCACATGCGGCGGGCTGTGCCCCGGACTCAACGACGTGATCAAGGGCGTGGTGCGCACGCTGTGGTTCGATTACGGCGTGCGCAACATCTGCGGCGTGCGTTACGGTCTGCAGGGGCTCGTCCCCGGCGGCGAACCTCCGATGGATCTCGATCCGGACGTCGTCGACGACATCCACGAGTTCGGGGGCACGATCCTCGGCTCGTCGCGCGGAGGACAGGACACCGCGCGGATCGTCGACACGCTCGCGAACCGCAACATAAACATACTTTTCATGCTTGGCGGAGACGGAACGCTGCGCGCCGCGCGCGACATCGCCGAGGAGGCGCTCCGCCGCAAGCTCGCCATAAGCGTCGTCGGCATTCCGAAAACGATCGACAACGATCTGGCGTTCATCGGGCGTTCGTTCGGTTTCGAGACCGCGGTTTACGAAACCGGCGGCGTGCTCACCTGCGCGCACAACGAAGCGAAGGGCGCGCCGCACGGCATAGGCCTGGTCAAGCTCATGGGCCGGGATTCGGGTTTCATCGCCGCATACGCGTCGATCGCGAATTCGATCGTCAATTTCTGCCTCATCCCGGAGTCTCCGTTCACGCTCGACGGCGAACGCGGTCTGTTCCGCGCGCTGGAGCGCAGGTTTGCGTCCGGCAAGACCCACGCCGTCATCGTCGTCGCCGAAGGCGCCGGTCAGGATCTGATGCAGGGCGAAGAGCGCCGCGACGCCTCCGGCAACATTCTCAAAAAAGACATCGGCGTTTTTCTCAAGGACGCGCTCACGGAGCATTTCAAGGACTCCGCCACGCCGGTTTCGGTCAAATATTTCGATCCGAGCTACACGATCCGCTCCGTCGCCGCGCACGGCACGGACGCGATACACTGCTGCCTGCTCGCGCGTCATGCGGTGCACGCCGCGATGGCGGGGCGCACGAACTGCGTGGTCGGCAAATGCGCGGATCGCTACATGCTCGTTCCGATTTCGCTTGCGACGGTGGAACGCCAGAAAGTGGACACGGACGGCGCGCTGTGGCAGGCGGTCGTCGACATAACCCTGCAGGACATCTGAAGTCCGAAATCAGAAATCAGAGGTGGTTGAAATGCACGTTGCTCCGGAAGAACAGAAAGCCATAGCCGAAAATCCATTCGTCATCGAAGCCGTCAGGCGCGCTCTTGCGGAAGACGGCGCCGAACGCGACGTCACGACGCTTTCGCTCGTTGACCGCTCGATCTCCGTCGAGGCGGATCTCCTCACGCGCGAAGCGTGCCGCACGGCCGGCGCGTCCATCGGGGAACTCGCGTTCAAACTGGTCGATCCTTCGCTTTCTGTGGAAATCCTCGCGCCCGACGGTTCGGATCTGAATCCCGGCGACGTGCTCATGAAAATCCGCGGCAGCGCGGCTTCCATTCTGACCGCCGAACGCACCGCGCTCAATTTCATGCAGCGCATGACCGGCGTCGCCACGGCGACGCGCCGTTACACCGAACTGGTGGAAGGCACCGGTTGCAGGATTCTCGACACCCGCAAGACCGCGCCCGGCTTCCGTGTGATCGACAAGTATTCGGTCAAGGCCGGCGGCGGCACGAACCACCGCATGGGGCTTTCCGACATGGTGCTCATCAAGGACAACCACCGCGCGCTTTGGAAAGGCGGCGATTCCGCCCGTCTGGACCAGGCCGTCGAGGCCGCGCGCAAGGCGTTTCCCGGCGTGCCGGTGGAGGTCGAGGTCGAGAATTTCGACGAACTGCGTTCCGCGCTTTCGGCGTCACCGGAGTGGATCATGCTCGACAACATGCCTCCCGCGAAAATGGCCGAGGCCGTTTCGATCGTCGCCGGGCGCTGCCGGATCGAGGCTTCCGGCGGCATCAACGAACGCACGGTGCGCGCCGCCGCGGAAAGCGGCGTGAACGCGGTTTCGGTCGGCGCGCTCACGCATTCGGTGCGCGCCGTGGATCTTTCCCTTGAAATCGCCGGTCTGTGAAACGGAGCGAACGCCATGACAATCCATCAGATTTCCCTTTTTCTTGAAAACAAGCCCGGCCGGCTCGAGGCGATCTGCCACGCGATGGCCGAGGGCGGCGTGAACATCGTCACGCTTTCCCTGGCGGACACTCAGACGTTCGGCATCGTGCGTCTCATCACGGACGATTGGCGCCACGCGGCGGACGTGCTGAAAGCCGCGGGCTTCAGCGCCAACGTGCGCGAGGTGACCGCGGTGTGCGTCCCGGACCGTCCGGGCGGCATGGAGTGCGTCATGAAGGCGCTCGGCCCGGCCGGAGTGAACATCGAATACATGTACGCCTTCGCGGCGCACAAGGGCCGCGACGCCGTTCTCGTGTTCCGTTTCGACGACGCCGAAAAGGCCTCCGCCGCGCTCGTCGCCGCCGGTCTCGAAGTGCTCTCCGAAGACGATCTGCCCAAGGCCGAATAACAGATGGAAATCCTGCTGTCGTCGATCGCCGTTGTCGCCGGACTGGCCGTGCTTGTCAAGGCCGCCGACGTTTTCGTCGACGGCGCCGTGGCGGTGTCCGGGCGCTTCCACGTGCCGTCCTTCCTCGTGGGAATGATCGTCGTCGGCTTCGGCACGAGCGCTCCCGAGATGTCGGTGTCCGCGCTCAGCGCGCTCGGAGGAAGTCCTGAGATAGCGCTCGGCAACGCCTACGGTTCGAACATCTGCAACATCCTGCTCATTCTGGGCTTGAGCGCGCTCATTTCGCCGGTGTCGGTGAAACGTTCCGCGCTGACGTTCGAACTGCCGGTGCTTCTCGCCGTCACCGCGCTGTCGTTTTACATGCTGCGCGACTGCACTCTCACCCGGTTCGATTCGGTCGTTCTGCTCGTTCTCTTCGCTGTCGTGCTCACCGGGATGTGCATGCGCTCCATGTGCGGACGCGCGGACGCGGAGTGTGAGTCCGGGCGGAACTCCGTCGGCTGCGGAAAGGCGTTTCTGATGCTTGCCGCGGGGCTTGTGCTGCTCGTGGCGTCGTCCAAGGCCCTCGTGTGGGGCGCGGTGCGGCTTGCGCGCGAGTGCGGGCTGAGCGAGCTGTTCATCGGGCTGACGATCGTGGCCGTCGGGACGTCTCTGCCGGAACTGGCGTCGTCCGTCGTGGCCGCGCGGAAAGGGGAGGACGATCTTGCGGTCGGCAACATCGTCGGTTCCAACATTTTCAACGCTCTTGCGGTCGTCGGTCTCGCCGGCGCGATCAAGCCGATGGAGACGTTTTCGCGGGAAGTGGTTTCGCGCGACATCGCGGTCAGCGCGGCCGCGACGCTGCTGCTCGCGATCTGCGGAATGAGTTTCCGCAAAGGCCGCGACGGGTCGCTCGGGCGTTTCGCCGGAGCGTTTTTCCTCATGTCATACATCGTCTATCTCGCCTTCCTTTTCATCAAGCATTGAGTCACTGCAATGAGCGCTTTTCACGCATACGACATACGCGGCGTCTGGAACGTCGATTTCAACGAAGACACCGTCTACCGCATCGGGCGCTGCCTGCCGGCGCTGCTCGGCGCGGACCGCGTGCTCGTGGGGCGCGACGCGCGCGTCAGCTCGCCGACGGTGTTCGCGGCGCTGTCGCGAGGCATCACCGAAGCCGGCGCGGACGTGGACGACATCGGGCTTTGCACGACTCCGATGACGTATTACTTCACCGGCGCGCGCGGCTACGCCGCGGCGGTGATGATCACCGCGTCGCACAATCCGAAGGATTGCAACGGACTCAAGATTTCGCGCAAGGGCGCGCTGCCGGTCGGCGTGGATTCCGGCCTCAGGGAGCTGGAAGCCGCCATCGCGCGCGAACTGCCGCCGAGGGCCGCGGTCCCCGGAAAGATTTCCGCGGTGTCCGCGCTGGACGAATACATCGCGTTCCACCGCCGTTTCAAACCGGACACGGCGGGTCTGCGTTTCGTGGTGGATTGTTCCAACGGAGTCGGCGCGCTCGTGGCTCGCCGGCTTTTCGGCGACGACGGCGTGTCGTACATCAACGAAGAAATCGACGGTTCGTTTCCCAACCATCCTCCGAATCCGCTTCTGCCGGAAGCGACGAAGCAGCTTGGCGACGAGGTCGTGCGCACGGGCGCGGCGTTCGGCGTGATTTTCGACGGCGACGCGGACCGTGTCGCGTTCGTCGATTCAAAGGGGCGGTTCGTGCGTCCCGACGTCATGACCGCGTTCCTGGCGGCGCATTTTCTGCGCGGCCGGGCCGACGCGAAGCGGCGTTTTCTGTGCGACATCCGCACGTCGCGCGGCGTCACCGGCAGAATAGAAGCGCTCGGCGGCGAGGCTCACCTCTGGAAGGTGGGTCACGCGTTCGCGAAGGTCAAGATGCGCGAACTCGGCTGCACGTGCGGCGGCGAGCTGGCGGGGCATTACTATTTCCGCGATTTCCACAACTGCGACAGCGCCATGCTCGCCGCGTCGATCGTGCTTTCCGAAACGGTGGAGGCCGTGCGCGCGGGCTCGTCGTTCGATGAACTCGTCGCCGGCATCGACCGCTTCGCGAACAGCGGCGAGCTCAATTACGCGATAGCGGACAAGGACGGCGCGATCGATGCCGTGCGCGCGTACGTCGCCACGCTTCCGGCGCCGGACCGCGAGCTCGATTTCGACGGCTTCCGCTACGATTGGCCCGATTGGTGGTTCAACGTCCGCAAGTCGAACACCGAACCGTATCTGCGCCTCATCGTCGAAGCCGCTTCGCCGGCCGCGCTCGCTTCGCGCCGCGCGGCGGTGGAAAGCGTGCTCGCGCCGTTCGTGTCGAAATGAGCGGCGAGTGCATTTCCGTAGTCAACGCGCGGCAGAACAACCTCAAAAATCTGTCGCTCGACATTCCGTTGCGCACGTTCACCGTGGTGACCGGAGTTTCGGGGTCGGGCAAGAGTTCGCTCGCGTTCGACACGATCTACGCCGAAGGGCAGCGCCGTTACATCGAGACGTTTTCGTCCTACGCCCGTCAGTTTCTCGAACGCATGGACAAGCCGGCGGTCGACGCCGTGACCGGCATACCGCCGGCGATAGCGGTCCAGCAGACCGGCGCCGTGCGCACTTCGCGCTCGACGGTCGGAACCATGACGGAGATCAACGACCGTCTCAAGCTGCTGTGGGCGAAGTCGGCGTCGCTGTTCTGTCCGGACTGCGGCCGCCGCGTCGACGCCGAGTCGCCGGATTCGGTCGCCGCCGCCGCCGTCGATCCCGCGGGGCCGTTCGCCGGCGGACGTGTCGACGTGTGCTTCACGGTGCCGCCGCGCGACGGCTTCCAGGCGGAGGATGTCAAAGCGCTGCTGGAACGGCAGGGGTTCAGACACTCTGAAATCACGCCGGACGGCGGCGTCGAGGTGACGGTGGACCGCATCGCCGCGACTCCGGAAAAGCGCGTGCGCATCGCCGAAGCCGCCCAGACCGCCATGCGTCACGGCGAAGGCGTCGCGACGCTGCGCGGGCGGGACCGCTCCGTGCGCCGCTCTTTCGCGCGCGGGCTGCACTGTCCGGACTGCGGACGCGGGTTCCATCAGTGCGATCCCGATCTGTTTTCATTCAATTCTGCCGCCGGCGCGTGTCCTCACTGCCACGGATTCGGCCGCGTGATCGGCGTGTCGCGCGCGCTGGTCGTGCCGGACGGTTCGCTGTCGCTTTCCGGCGGGTGCGTCAAGCCGTGGGAGACCGCGTCGCACCGTTTCATGCGCCGGCACATGGTGAAGCTCGCCGTCAAACGCGGCGTGCCGGTGGACGTGCCGTGGCGCGATCTCACGGACGCGCAGCGCGACTGGGTCTGGAACGGCGAATGGGACGGCGACGAAGAGGACTGGAGCGAAGACGTCTGGCCCGGCGTGCGCGGATTTTTCAAATGGCTTGAATCGCGCATTTACAAAGTGCACGTCCGCGTGATGCTTTCGCGCTACCGCGAGTACACGACGTGCCCCGAGTGCGGCGGCGCGAGACGGCGCCCCGAAGCGTTGTTCTGGAAACTGGATTTCCGCGACGGCTCGCAGCCGCTCACGCTTCCGGAATTCGCCGCGCTGCCCGTCGGCGTCGGTCTTGAAAAGGCGCGCGCGCTGTCGCGTTCCGGCGCGCTCGACGAAGCCGGACGCGCGGCGCTGGACGAAGTGCTGCCGCGTCTGGAGTACATCGTCACGGTCGGTCTCGGTTACCTTTCGCTCGACCGCCAGTCGCGCACGCTTTCCGGCGGCGAAACGCAGCGCATCGAACTCACCACGGCGCTGGGTTCGGCGCTCGTGAACACGCTTTTCGTGCTGGACGAGCCCAGCGTCGGCCTGCATCCGCGCGACGTGGGGCGTCTCAACGACGTTCTGCGCCGGCTGCGCGACGCCGGCAACACGCTCCTCGTCGTGGAACACGATCCGGATCTCATCCGTGCGGCGGACCGCGTGCTCGAGCTCGGACCCGGCCCCGGCGAACGGGGCGGCCGCATTCTTTTCCACGGCGACATGGCGGAGCTTTCCGCCGCCGACACGCCGACTTCCCGCGCGCTGTTCCGCGACGCGCCGCTTCCGCCCTTGGCTCCGTCCGCCCCGCCGGAACGTTTCATCGAACTGTTCGGCGTCACGGAGCACAACCTGCGCGGCGTCGACGTGCGTTTCCCTCTCGAACGGCTGGTCGCCGTGACCGGCGTTTCGGGGTCCGGAACATCCACGCTCCTGACCGATGTTCTGGCGCCCGCGGCTCTGCGCGCGCTC
>JAZUJQ010000135.1:0-6275 GCA_045642845.1 Kiritimatiellia bacterium | reverse complement strand
CGAAGAGATGTTCCCGATGCCGAGACCGACGCCGATGCCGGTCGCGATGGCGGAGCCGTGGTGATGCCCGGAACGCGCGAAGGATTGCGTCGGAACGAGCAGCGCCGCCGCGATGACAAGCGCCGTGATTTTTCCTGCTGTTTTGTTCATGTTCTGTCTCCTTTCGTTTTTTTGAAAACCGGTTGAATTGAATTGTTGTTCATTACGTGAATGAATATTCACAAAAAGAGTGTTTCATGTCAAGCGTTTTTTTGAAATTTTTTTTCTCCGGATGAAAAAGCCGGAACGGGCGGGTGCGGACTCGCGGACCGGATCATGCGGCGGCATTGAATTTGATGCGCGGATCGATGAGCGCGTAGGCGGCGTCGGAGAGCATCTGTCCGAGCAGACCGAGGAGCGAAGTGACCGAAAGCAGACCGAGAAAAACCGGATAATCGCGCGTGAGCAGCGACTCGAGCGAGAGCAGACCCATGCCGGGGATTTCGAAAACGCTTTCGATGATGACGGAGCCGGCGAAAAACACCGTGAGCACCGAACCGATGCCGGTCGCCACCGGAATGAGCGAATTGCGCAGCGCGTGGCGCCAGACCGCGTGGCGCATCGTCGCGCCCTTCGCGAGCACGGTCCGGACGTAATCGGACGAGAGCTGGTCGAGCAGGGAGTTTTTCGCGAGCAGCGTGTGCATGGCGAACGATCCTGCCATGTAGCAGACGATCGGCAGGGCCATGTGTTTCGCGCGGTCGAGCAGCAGCGCGCCGGTCGCCATGTCCGCGGCGCCGTCGCTTTCGAATCCGCCGAGCGGGAACACCGCGGGAAGTCCTTCGACGGTGCCGCAGAGCCAGGTCTTGAGCAGCATGCCGAGCGCGATCGTCGGCAGCGCGTAGCCGAGGAACACCAGCGCCGAAGAGGCGATGTCGCACTTCGAAGCCATTCCCAGCGCTTTGACGATGCCCAGCGGTTTGCTCACGAGATACGTGAGGAAGAAGCCGGGTATGCCGAACCAAAGCGAAACCGGGATGCGCGACGCGATGAGCTGCCCGGCGGTTTTGTCGGTGTAGTGGTACGAGTGCATGCGCAGTCCGCAGCGGTCGCGCACGAGCCAGTTGAAATAGCGGACGTGAAGGGGTTTGTCGAATCCGTAGTGTTCGTTGAGAAGCCTGCGGTAATCTTCTCCAGCGGCGACCGGCGAAGAGGATGCGGCGCGCGACGCCGACGCCGAGGCGTCTCCGGAGCCGCCGGACAAACCGCGCCTCGCGGCGAGGCGCTGGTCCACTGGGCCGCCTGGCACGAATTGCGTGAGCGCGGAGCACACCAGCGTGATCCCGATGAACGTCGGTATCATCAGAGCGATGCGCCTGGCGAAGTAGCGGAGCATGGATGGAATGCGTGCGTTTGTTTGCGGAGATGTCGGACGCCGCGCGGGGACGACGCCCGTGACGCCGCCTCGTGAAGACCGCTACGACGGCGGATGTTTTTTCTTCAGTTCAAGGGAACGCTTGATGATCGTTTCCGGTGAGAACTCGTATTCCGCGCCGCAGAAAACGCAATGATAGAACTGCGGGATGTCCGCGCGCACCCAGGCCGCTATCGTCGGCTCGGGTTCGGAAGCGAAACTGTCCAGAGCCGTGTCCGCGCAGCGGCATCCGAGCGCGATGGCGCGTGTGGGACCGGTCGTCAGGTCCGGAACGTCGAGCACTTCGCGGATCGACGGCAGCGACGGATCCACGATCAGCAGTTCGGACACCGTCCCGTCGTCGAACAGCGCGGCGACACGCTTGAATTCGGCCGCGCCGTAGGAGCGTTCGCACTGCATCATGAAAGCGCGCGCCCGGTCGATTCTGCCGTTGTATTCGGAAGACACGACCGCTATCTTCACGGGTTTGCGGCGCACGGCGAACGCGCCGAGGAAAACGGCCTGCGGCAGATTTCCGGCGGCGGCGAAAGAGCAGCCGTCGAGTAGCTCGCCGCGTTCGTCGTGGCGGGAAATCGAAACGCGCGCCTCGTGTCCGCAGACGTCGGAATCCTCCGGATTTTCAGGGAGTCGCCGCCGGGTCTCGGGCGACGGTTCGAAGACGTAGCCGCAGAGATGCCCGTCGCCCGACATTTCGGCGCCGAAGCCGCCGATCGGTCCGTCGAACGAGCAGCTCATGCGCAGCAGGGCGGCGGTTCCGCTTCCGGCCGTCGACACGAGCGCGGTGGCGGCGAGCATTTTCGCGAGCAGTGAAGAAGCGCACGCCGACGCGCCGTGCCGGACGGCGAGTTCCCTCGCCGTTTCCGACACGTCTGCGTAGCCGAAACTCAGGGCGCACGAAGGGCTCAGACCCGTCACCGCGCCGTCGAGCGCGCGCTTGGTCACCATCTCGGCGTGGAATTATTTGGTTTCGGCCGCGAGGATCTTATCCCACATACGGGTGTAGAGCGCGACGTTGTCGCCGAGGAAGCCGATGACTTCACCGCGCTTGAGATCCTCGGGATCGGGGAAGATGGTGCGGTTCTCGAGCACTTCCGGAGCGGATTCGGCGAGCGCTTCCTTGGCCGCGGTGTTCGGGCACCAGTAGGTGGTGTACTGGATGTTCTGCGCGGCGACTTCGCCGTCGTGCAGGAAGTTCACGAACGCGTAGGCGAGATCCTTCTCGGGGGCGTTGACGGGGATGACCATTTCGTCGCAGGAGAGCGAGAAGCCTTCCTTGGGGAGGAAGAACTGCACGTGGTTGCGGTCTTCGGCGAGGTTGCCCTCGTCGTCGAGCTGGACCTGGCCGATGTCGCCGCTGTAGCCGTGGACGAGCGTGAATTCGCCGCCGGCGATGCCCATCTTGTACTGTTCGTTTTCGAATTTGGCGATGTTGGCCTTCCAGGCGATGACGGTGTCGCACGCTTCGACGAGTTCGGCTTCGTTGATGGTGTTGATCGAATGGCCGTGGTAGCGGAGCGCGGCGCCGAGGGTTTCACGCATGTCGCCGAGGAGCGTGATGCGGCCGGCGAGGTCGGGGCGCTCGAAGACGGACCAGGACTGTTCGGGGGCCTTGTCGCCGGTGAGCACGTCGTCGCGGTACGCGATGCCGGTGTAGGTGACCATGTAGGGAATGCTGTACGTCATGTCCGCGTCGATGGCGCACTCGAGGTACGCGGGGTCGATGTTTTTGACGTTGGGCAGACGCGACTTGTCGAGCTTTTCCACGATGCCTTCGCGGCCGAGCTGTTCGACCATGTAGCTGGACGGGAACAGCACGTCGTAGCCGGTGGAGCCGGCCTGGATTTTGGCGAACATGCTTTCGTTGGAGTCGAAGATGTCTATCACGACGCGGCAGTCGTTTTCGCTTTCGAAACGGGCGACCAGATCCGGGTCGATGTATTCGGCCCATGTGAAGATGTGCAACTGGCGCTTGGGGGCGCCGCAACCTGCGAGAGCAAGAACGAGAACGAGAGAGACGAGCGGAAGAAACGTCTTTTTCATTTTCAGTTGTGTGTGGATTTAGTTGTTGTTGTTGTGGTGGGGTTTGCGTAAATCCAGAACGCGGCGTATTTTGCCTTCGGAGCGCGGCAGGGTGCCGGGTTCGACGAGCGTGATTTTGGCGCTGAGGCCGGTGACCGATTTCACGGCCGAGTGGACGTTCCTGCGGAGCGCTTCGAGGTGCTTGATGTCGTCGGAGAAATTCGCCGGCGTGACTTCGACCTTCACTTCGAGCAGGTCCAGCGAGCTCGTGGGCGTGATCACGATCTGGTAGTGAGGCTGCACCTGCGGCACGCGGAGCAGGCCTTCTTCGACCTGGCCTGGGAAGAGATTCACGCCGTGGACGATGATCATGTCGTCGGAGCGGGCGTCGACGCGTTCGATGCGGCGTATCGTGCGGCCGCACGGACAGCGGTCCGCGCGTATGCGCGTGAGGTCGCGCGTGCGGTAGCGGATCATCGGGCAGCCGGTGCGGTCGAGCGTTGTGAACACCAGTTCGCCGGTTTCGCCGTCGGGCAGCGGTTCGAGCGTGTTCGGGTCGACGATTTCCGGGTAGTAGTGATCCTCGAAAACGTGCAGGCCGGTGCGATGCTCGCAGTCGGCGCCGACGCCCGGACCGGAAATTTCCGTGGGTCCGTAGATGTCGCGCGCCGTGATGCCGGCTTCATTTTCGATGCGCGCGCGCATTTCCTCCGTCCACCCTGCGGCGCCGAAGACGCCGATGCGCAGTTTCGTGTCGCGGCGGAAATCGATGCCGCGCTTGGCGGCTTCTTCGATCACGTGGAGGAAGTACAACGGCGTGCTCGCGATCACCGTGACGCCGAGGTCGCGCATCAGCATGAGCTGGCGTTCGGTGTTGCCGCCGGAAATCGGGAGCACTTTGCATCCGAGGCCTTCGGAGCCGTAGTGCATTCCCAGACCGCCGGTGAAAAGCCCGTAGCCGAACGTGTTCTGCACGACGTCGTCGCGCGTGACGCCCGCCATCGCCAGCGCGCGCATCGTGGCGTTGCGCCAGACTTCGATGTCGTTCGCCGTGTTGGGGATGACGATCGGTTTGCCCGTGGTTCCCGACGAGCAGTGGTAGCGCACTATCTCCGAGTCCGGCGCGGCCTGCAGTCCGAGCGGGTAGTAGTCGCGCAGGTCCTTCTTCATCGAGAAGGGCAGCAGACGGATGTCGGCCAGGGTTTTGACGTGCTCGGGGCGCACTCCGCGCTCTTCGCAGCGTTTGCGGAACACCTCCACGCGGTCGTACGCGTAGGCGACGGTTTTCCGCAGGCGCGCGAGCTGCAACGCGGCGAGTTCCTCCCGCGGCATGTAATCCGCGGCGGAAATCGGGTGCATGTGTTTATTCTGGTTTTCCTGAATTGACATTGATTTGAAAAAGAAAGTTGTTCACGGAGCGTCGGGGGTCGATTCCGGCTTCGTAAACTCTTCCGCCACGGCGGGCGTGGCGGATTCTTCCTCCTTCTTTTCGGACGCGGGTTCCGCGGCGGCGGCCGTTTCAGGCGCGGGCGGCGGCGCGAACGGCGCGACCTTTTCCTCTTCGTTGGCCGCGGACGAAGGTTTCTCAGTTTCAGGGACCTTCGCGCCGTACGGCAGGCGCAGCCCGCCCTTGGCGTAGTCGAGGATGTTTCCGAATTCGATCAGGAATTCAAGCTGTTTGCGGGTTTCGTCACCCGGGATCGCGGCGAGAACGTCGGCCTGCGAGCAGCCCTGATGCGCGGACACGAACGCGATGATCGCCTTGATTTCGGCGACGGCGACGGAAGCGTCCAGCGGCGTCGGTTTGCAGTGCGTGACGAACTCCTCGCGCCGGTTGTCGGCGTTGCGGAAAAACTGCAGCTTGCGGGCGCGCAGCGCGCCGCGGATGGCGAGGAACAATTCGCCGAACGGGGAACGCTGTTCGTCGCGCCAGGCACGGATGATTTCTTCGAGGATGTCGCGGTCGCGGAGCGTTTTGCTGACGGCGTGCGACACCGTGACTTTGCGTCCGTTGCGGAAGAATCCCGGCGCGATTTCCCGGAGGAACGTTTCTTCGGCTTCTTCGCGCGACATGAGCCGCTCTTCCTGCGCGGGCGCTTCCGCCGGCGCTTCGACCGGCGCTTCCGCAGGCGCTTCGGCCGGCGCGGGAGCCTCGGCCGCTTTTTCCGGCGCGGGTTTCGCTCCGGCCGCATCGGCTTTGCGCACCCACATCGACGCTTTGGTGCATTCGTTGCGCCAGCGTTCGATTTCCTCCGGATCGGTCACGAGCTCGATGCGTTTGCGGTATTCGTTCTCGGACATTCCGGCGCATTCTCCGGCGAGCATTTCGCGGATGCGGCGGTTGTAGAGGTGGTGGTTCGGCGGCGCCAGAAGTTTTCCGGTGACGCCGCATTTCGCGACGGCCGTGAATTTCCCGGACGGCGGCTCGACCGTGATTTCGCGCGATTCGAAAAACTCGGCGAAGTGCGCGGCGACGATGTGTTCGCGGACGGCGTCCTCGGTGCGGGCGAAGAAGCCGCACCGTTTGCACTGGTGGAAGTGCGAGTCGTGGTGCGCTTCGTCGTATTCCACGCACACGAGCACGGAGTCCGGCGACTGGTGGACGATCTTCACGACGTCGTGCAGCGACATGGTCTTCTTCGTCGAACGGATTTTGCGCGCGATGAAATCGATGGCGCTCTGTTCGGGAAGGAAACGGATCGTGAAATCGACCGGGAGACGCGGCTGGCGTTCGAAGCGGTCGCCGTCGCGGTCGCGGTTGAAGCGCGGGCGGTCGCCGTCGCGGTCGCGGTTGAAGCGCGGGCGGTCGCCGTCGCGGTCGCGGTTGAAGCGCGGGCGGTCG
>JAZUJQ010000134.1:0-5207 GCA_045642845.1 Kiritimatiellia bacterium | reverse complement strand
TGTTTTCGCTGCCCTGGCCGGCGGGCGGAATCGTCCGCTGGGCCGCGGTCTGGCTCGGCACGGCCGCCGGGATCGTTTCCACGCACGTCGTCTACGGCACACGTTTCGCGGCCGGGCTGTGCTCTTCGCGCGCGCCGTCGGAAGTCCGGGAATTCGATCACGGGAAATGAACGGCATGGCGGGTGAAAACGACAGCGCGCGCATGATGCCGCTCGGTCCGTCGAACGGAAATTCGTTCGCGCGGCGTCTGCTCGGCCGCAGATGCCGCCACGGCGTGCGCGTGGTTTCGGTCGTCGGAGTCGCCGTTCTCGCCGCGGCGCTGTTCGCGCTGCGTCTCGCGTCGACCGGACTGCCGCAACCGTGGGTGGACCGGCTGTGCCGATCACTTTCGACCGAGGACTCGGTCGTCGAAATGGAACGCGTGAGGTTTTCGACGGCGACGCTGCGTCTGAGCATAGGCTCGGCGCGCGTGTTCCCGCGCGGCGTCGTCAGCGACCCGATCGTGGCCGTTTCCGGCGCGTCGGTGCGTTTCCGTCCGCGTCCGTGCCGTCCGAACGCGTCGTGGATCCGTTCGATCCACTTCGACGGCGTTTACGTGGCCGTGCCGGACACCGACGGCGATTCTTCGTTCGGCGAAAGCGCGGGACTGTATTCCCCGGACGCGGATTTTCCTCCGATCCGCGTCGAATGCCGCGAAGCGGAAATCTACGCGCTTGAAATGCACGATCTGCACGGATTCCTTTCGTGCCGTGCCGGAAAGGTGCGTTTCTCGGGGGCCGAGGTGCGTTTCGACGGACCGTCGGAAGCGCCGCAGTCCGTGAAGCTCGACTGCGAGATCGACACGAACGAATTCGGGGTCGACGCTTCGGCGTCCGGACACCTGAATCCGGAAAAACTCATACCTCTTTTCGAGGCCATCGATTCGCCTGGGGCGGTCGGAGAGATTTCGGCGTTCGGATTTCCGGCGCGTCCGCCGAAGATCATGGATTTCAAACTGCGTTATTTCCCGGAACGCGGCGAGCGCCGCGTGTCCATGTTCATCGAAGCGGGGGCTTCGACGTACGAAGGCGTGCAGCTCAGCGGATTCTCCGGAAACCTGTCCATCGGTTCGAACGGGAACGGATGGTCCTCCATCCGCGTCAAAAACCTTCTCGTCAAGCGCCCCGAAGGAACGGCTTCGGCGGATCTGGACATCGACACGTCCGCGCGGCGGCTTGCCGTGAGCGCGTCTTCGACGCTCGATCCGATGCGCACGCTCCGGATGATTTCCGTGCTCGACGACGATGAAACCGACGGCGTGCACTTCATGCCCGGCGTGATCGCGAAGGTCGACGGCGTGTACGCGTGGCGCGGAGAAAACCGCACCAACACATGTCTGCGCATTTCGCTGTTTTCGCCGGAGATGACGACGCACGGCATCACGTTCACGGATGCGTCCGCATCGGGTTTCTACGAAACGAACACGCTGCGCATGGCGTCGTTCAAGGCGCATTCGTTCGGCGGCGAGACCGGAGCGTCGGCCCGGATCGATTTCGGGATGGACACGAACGACGTGCCGCGCGTCGGTTTCGACATGGAGTTCGAAAACCTCTCGCAGAACGGGCTGCTCGCGCTGGGCGGCGTGGCGGCCGCGCAGGAGGACGGCAGGGTGAAGGGCAGGATTTCCTTCGAAGGTCCGGTCGCCGACGTTTTCAGCGGTGCCTTCAAAGAGACCGCCGGCTCTCTTGCGCTGGACGTCGAGGACGGCCACGTCTACCGCGTGCCGCTGTTTTCGGGCATGACCGACGTGCTCGCCGATTTCATCCCCGGCGTCGACTGGCTCACGGATCAGAACTCCCTCATGGCGCGGGCCGACCTCTCGGACGGAAAACTGCATTTCGGCAAACTCCGCATCGAAGGCGCGGTCGTGAGCATCTACGGCCGCGGCGACATCGCGACGGACGGCGCGCTCGATCTCACGCTCAAGGCGAGTCTGCTCAACGAGAAGACCTGGGTCGGCAAGGGCGTGCACTACCTGCTTTCCCCCGTGTCGTCGATTTTCGGCATCAAAGCCACCGGAACGCTGTCGGAACCGAAATGGTCTTCCGCCGCGCTTTCCGCGCTCGGCCTGTGACCTCCGCGCCTGCATTTGCTACAATCCGCACCGCGCGGAACGGAACGTCCGTCACGCGCGGAGCGATGCCGCTCAACGAAAGGAAACGCAGTGAAGTGGACTGACATGACTCCGTCGGAGTTCAGAAAAGCCGTTCGAGACGGATGCGTGTGCGTCGTGCCCGTGGGTTCGCTCGAACGTCACGGGGAACACATCCCGTACGGTGTCGACGGCGACACGGCCGGCGAAATAGCGGCGCGGGCCGCCGAGATCGAGCCGGCCGTGGTTTTCCCCGTCTGGTATTTCGGCCAGGTGCACGAGGCGTCCGCGTTCGACGGGACGATCAACTTCCCGCCGGAAATGATGATCGCGAATCTGCGCCGGATCCTGCATGAAATCGCGCGCAACGGGTTCCGTAAAATCGTCCTGCTCAACGGGCACGGAGGCAACACGAATTTTCTCCAGTTCTTCGACATGGCCACGATGGAGGAAAAGCGCGATTTCACGCTTTACACGATTCCGCTCGTCGGCGCGTACTTCAACGACGAAGAAAAAGCCGCGTGCGCGGCCGTGGTCGAGTCCGATCCGTTTTTCACGCACGGCGCCGAAGGCGAGACGAGTCTCTGCATGGCCTGCAAGCCCGGTACCGTGAAGCTCGAAAAACAGCGCTTTCCCGAACCTGTGCTCCCGAAACGCGACCTGTCGAAGGAACTTCCGGGGGTTTACAGCGCATTCTGGTGGTACGCAAAGTATCCTGAGAACGTGACAGGTTCTCCGTCGAAGGCGACGCGTGAAAAGGGCGAAAAGCTTCTCGATCTGCATGTGAAAGCGTTCGCGCGCACGCTCCGCGCGATCAAATCCGACTCGCTTGTCCCAGAATTGCAACGCGAGTTCGGAGAGCGGTTCGGCGCATGCGGAAACGGAGGTTTGAAATGAAGGACGAAGTACGGTCGTGCGTTTCACTGGGAGCGGCGGCCCGCGCCTTCGAGGCCGGTCCCGTCAAAAAATTCAATCGCGCCGCGGGTTCTCCCGGCGCGCGGACGATCGTCGTCGAGACGGAACCGTCCGGACAGTCGATTTTCGGTTTCGGAAGCGTTTTCACGGGCACCGATCTGCACGCGTTGTTCCGGCTGCCTCCGGAAAAACGCGAGGAGGCGCTGCAGGCGCTGTTCAACCGGGAAACCGGAGCGGGCTGGAACTTCGTGCGCCTTCCTCTGGGATCCACCGACTGGGAGGCGACGCCGGATTTCTTCTCGTACGACGACGTGCCGCGCGGCGAAACCGATCCCGGGCTTTCAAGATTCTCGATCGGGCGCGACGTCGAGCGCGGGCTTTTCCGCATCGCGCGGCGTTGCAGGGAAATCAATCCCGACGTGAAGTTCTTCGGTTCCGTGTGGAGCCTTCCGGCATGGATGAAGGACAACGATTGCATCATGCACGGCCGCTTCGATCCGAAATGGACCGATGTTTACGCGCGCTATCTCGTCAAGACCGTCGAGGCGTTCCGGGGCGAGGGGATCGACCTGTACGCCGTGACGGTGCAGAACGAACCTCTGACCGGCAACGACCGCGCCACGCCGACCGCGCGCATGACATGGTGGGTCCAGCGCGATCTGGCGCTCGCCGTCCGCCGTGCGTTCGATGCGGCCGGGCTTGAAACGCGCGTGTGGATTTACGACCACAATTTCGACATGAGCGACTTCTTCGTCAAACCGATGCTGCGCGACGCGGAGCTGCGCCGCGCGATCGACGGCGTCGCGTACCACGGGTACGGCGGAGATCCGTTCGTCATGGCGGAACTTTTCAAAGAGTATCCAGATATGAATTTCTACATGACGGAACGCACGCTGCTTTCCGCTTCCGACATGGCGGACATCGTGAAAGAACTGCGCGCCGGCGCGCGCTCCTACGCCCAGTGGACCACGATAAGCGATGAATTCGGCGGTCCGCATCTGTTTCTGGGGAAACCGTTCCCGTATGGAAACGGATCGCGTTCGGGCAGGCCCGGCAAAAACTTCCTGTACGTGTTCAAAGACGATCCGAAGGCGTTTTTCAAAGGCGCGTCGTGGGGACTTTACGGCATATTCAGCCGTTACCTGCGTCCCGGCATGGTCCGCGTGAATTCCGATTTCGGGCACGGGGCCGGCCTTGTCTCGTGCGCGTTCACGGACCCCGCCACGGGCGAAATCGCCGTGGTGTGCGTCAATCCCGATCCGGAGGAAAAAACGTTCACGCTGCGTTGCGGCGGCGGCGAGGCGGAATTCGTCCAGCCCGGCGACAGCTGCGCGGCGTACGTTTTCACGCCCGGGGAAACCGTCCGTTCGGAGACCGTGCGCGCGCTCGAGAAAGCGCCTCCGCCCGGGCCGGCGTGGGACGTCGCCGTCACAGCCATCCATCTGAACGGCGAAGCGAAGGCCGACGAAAATCTGCCGCTTTCCTGCACGATCGAGAACGTCGGAAATCTGCCGACGCCCGAGGGCGCGACCGCATTGTGCACGTTCGGCGAGGACGGCGACAACGCCGTGGCCGTCGCGCATGTCGCGCTGCCTGTGCTCGCTCCGGGCGAATCGATGGAAATCAAATGCAACGTGCCTCTCGGCCAGCCGTACTGCGACCGGATCGAGTGGAAGGCCGAGGCCGGACGCCACCAGATTTTCGCGCGCGTCGAAATCGGCGGCTGCTATCGGGAGCGCAACGTGCACAACAACGTTTTCGCCGAAGAATTCGATTTCAAGGCCTAGCGCGCCGACGGCGCTGGATGCGGCGTTTTTCTCGGGTGCTAAAGGCGGTGTCGGAGAACCGGGATTTTCAACAACCGTAAAATGTGAAGTCCAAGTAAAAACAAGGGGCCGAAACATGACTGATACGCGGCATGACAAATCGAAATCCATCGTCGGACGTTTGTTCGCCATATGCGCGTTCACGCTTGCGGTCTGCGGATGCGGCGGCGGCATCGGCGGCGGCGGTCGCCGCATTGACATCGGCGGCGGCGTGACAATCGACATGGTTCCGATCGATGCACCGTCCGGCGTTTACTACATGCAGAAAACGGAAGTGACGCAGGCGCTGTGGAAATCGGTAATGGGTGAAAATCCGTCGTATTTCAAAGGCGACG
>JAZUJQ010000133.1:0-1779 GCA_045642845.1 Kiritimatiellia bacterium | reverse complement strand
AAACGCCCGCCGCAAAACGCGACGGGCGTTCGTTCGTCCGGACCGGATTCATTCAGCGGCGCGGGCCGCGGCCCTTGGCTGGCTGCGGATTGCCGTGCGGCTTGGCCGGAGGCTTCGGTTTTGCCTGAGGCTTCGGCTTGGCCTGGGGCTTGGGTTTCGCCGGAGGCTTCGGCTTCGCGGGTTTGACCTCGTGCGGACGCCTGTGCGGCGGCGGCGGCTCCACGTGGGCGCGGTGCGGGGGGGGGGGGGGGGGGGGAACGTAAAGCGCGGAGGGCGGGGGGGGAGGCGGAGGAACGTAAACCGCGCACGGCGGCGGGGGAGGCGGCGCCGGTTCGATCGCCGCGGCGATGAGTCCGAGGCAGAGTCCCACGCCGATGCCGGCGACGATCCCGGCTCCGGTGTCGTGGTGCGGCGGCGGGGGAGGGCACGGTTGCGCGGAGGTCGCCGCCGGAACGAGAAGCGCCGCCGCAAGGACGAGCGCCGTGATTTTTGTCGTTTTGTTTTTCATTTTCGTCTCCTTTCGTTTTTTGAAATTCCGGAAAAGTGAACATTCATTCATTTGCTGAATGCATATTCACAAAAATCGTTTTCAATGTCAAGCGTTTTTCAGGGCCTTGAAAGACGAAAGTGTCCGCACGGGGAATTTCGCTCGTTTTGAGTTCATTGCAAATGATTTTTTGTTAGTATGGATGCACCGGCGGCGGTGTTCAGACCGAGCCGGATGCAACATTGAGTGTCAAATCGATTATGAAAAAACTTGTTTTCGTTTTCACCGTCGCATGCGCGTTCGCGGCGCATGCCGCCGTTTCGGTCTCCACCGCCGATGATTTCATCGCCGCCGTGCACGGCGATCCGTCGGGAGATTACGTTCTTGCGGCCGATCTCGAGTTCGACGGTTTCGCGGCCGTTCCGTCGTTTTCCGGCACGCTCGACGGCGACGGGCACGGAATCACCGGACTTTCCTCGAATCTGGTGAACGTGCTGACCGGCACGATCAGGAACCTCGTGATTCACGACCATGTCTTCGAGCATCAGCGTTTGAAATCGAATGCGGTCGAACCGATGGCGGCGTTCGTGCTGCGCCTGCAGGGCGGCACTGTCAGCGGATGCACTCTGCTCGACAGCGTGCTTACGATGCCGAACGGGTATGCGGCGAACATCAACAACATCGGCCTCGCCGGAATCGTGGCGAACGTCGGCGCCGGCGGCGGCGTGGTGGAGAATTGCGAAGTCGTCGGGTGCAGAATCGAATGCAGAACTTCCTCGGAGAGTCAGCTGCAGCCGTTCGGAGGCGTCGTCGGTTACGTGGAATCCTCGGATCCGGTGACGATTTCCTGTTGCCGGGTGCTCAACGGCGCCGCGCGTAATTCGGCGATCGGCGGCTGCGTCGTCGGCGGCATCCTCGGCTCGGCATCGAGCGGAGCGTCCGTGCGCATAGATGGGTGCTCCACCGAAGGTTTCATAACGAACGCCGTCCTCGCGGCCGGAGGCATCATGGGGTTCTGCCAGGGCGCCAACAACGTTTCCGCCGCGATCGACATCGTCAATTGCACCAACGACATGGCGATTTCGGTGAACTGCGGCGGCGTCGGCGGCGTTTTCGGCTACACCTACAAGGCGGGTTCGGTGCGGGTTTCCGGGTGCGTCAATCGCGGCGACATCGTTTCATTCAACGATTCGCCCAGCCACGGCGCCACGTCCGGAACGGGCGTCGGCGGCCTCGTGGGCGGAATGTATTCCTACCCGGCGTCCGGCGGTTTGATCATCGATCGCTCGGCC
>JAZUJQ010000132.1:0-1892 GCA_045642845.1 Kiritimatiellia bacterium | reverse complement strand
GTCGGAGCCCTTGCATTTCGCGACCAGCTCGTACTGCTCGGGCTTTTTGAAGAGCGTGGGGAGACGCGCTTCGGCCATGACGTAGCAGGGGCGGGCCTCGGCCGGGAGGTCGCGCAGGACGACGTAATCGATCTTCGCGCCGACGCAGATGGCGAGGTTTTCCGGGAGCGTCCAGGGCGTCGAGGTCCAGAGGAGCAGGTACGTCGTGCCCCAGGCCGGATCGGCGCCGGTGAGCGCCTTGGCGCGGACCGTGACGGTGGGGTCCTGCACGTCCTTGTAGTTGGAGCCCGCTTCGAAGTTGGAGAGAGGGGTGTTGAGCTTCCAGCTGTAAGGCATGATGCGGTGGCTCTTGTAGATGCGGCCCTGGTCCCAGAGCTGCTTGAACGCCCACCACACGGATTCCATGAAGCCGAACTCCATGGTCTTGTAATCGTTGTCGAAATCGACCCAGCGGCCCATGCGGGTCACGGTTTTGCGCCATTCGGAAACGTATTTGAGCACCATCGAGCGGCACTGCTCGTTGAACTTGTCGACGCCGAGCTTCTGGATTTCATGCGTTCCGGAAACGCCGAGGGCGTCCTGCGCGAGCGCGTCGATCGGGAGGCCGTGCGTGTCCCAGCCGAAGCGGCGCTCCACGTAGTGGCCGCGCATCGTCTGGTAGCGGGGGATGATGTCCTTGATCGTGCCGGCGAGCAGGTGTCCGTAGTGGGGGAGACCCGTGGCGAACGGAGGTCCGTCGAAGAACACGTACGGAGGCATGTCCTTCGTGCGCTCGAGCGACTTCTTGAACGTGTCGTCCGCGGCCCAGAACTTGAGCACTTCCTCCTCGAGTTTCGGGAAATCGGTTTTGTTGGAGACCGGCTGATACATGAGTTTGACCTCGAATCCTTTGTACGATTGTTGCGGGCGGATATGCTAGCAAATAGCGGTGAAAATTTGGAGACGGCCGCGAAAACGCGCCGTGTTTCGCGCGGCCGTTACCGTCGGCGGCGGATCGACGCCGGAAACGCGGACGCGGACGTCGCGCCGCGGATCAGAGAACTCCGGTCAGGAACAGCGGGCGTTCTTTCCCGATTTCGTTCGGAGAGTGCAGCGCAACGCGGAGTCCGCCGTCGAAATCCCGGAACGCCATGCCGTGGCCGCCGTCGCGGTCGAAGACCGGCGTCGGGTCCTGTTTCCACGGACCGAGCACGCTCCCGCTTTCCGAAATCGCGCGGCCCATGATGTAGCCGGTCGCGCCGAAGCCGGACCACAGCATCTGCAACGCGCCGTCGCGACGGAACAGGAACGGACCGTCCGTGATGAAGATGTTTTTCATGTCGCCGCGTGCGACTGCCCACGGCGCATCCGAGCCGCGGAAAAGCGTCACGGCGTCGCCCGCCGGCGCGGAAAGATCGTTTTTCAGAGGTCTGGCGCACATTCCGCCGTCCGTCACCTGGCACCATTCGTGGCAGAACACGATCCAGGGCTTTCCGGATTCGTCGACGTGCAGCGTGCCGTCGAGGCATTGCCAGCCGCGCGGCGTCACGGGGCCGTCGGACCACGGCAGAAACGGTCCGAGCGGCGAATCGGCGCGCAGCACGACCGTGCCGCGGGACGTCGCGTCCGGTCCGCGCATCGTGGCGAACAGGTGGAACCTGCCGTTGAAGACGTGCATTTCCGGGGCCCAGAAATCATTCACGGCCCAGAATCCGTCCGGACGTTTGAAAATCGGAAACGGACCTTCGAAATCCGTCAGATCGCGGGAAGTGTACGCATCGAAACCCGGTTCGTCGCCGCTGCCGCCGTTGAACTCCCCGCCGGCGCGGGTGGTGCCGTACAGGTAGTAAACGCCCGTGGCGGGGTCCGGATGCACGAACGGATCGCGGATGCGGATTTCCCACGCTTTCATC
>JAZUJQ010000131.1:0-5342 GCA_045642845.1 Kiritimatiellia bacterium | reverse complement strand
GCTTGGCCTCCGACTTAAGACGTGGTTTTCAAGCGCGGCGAAACCGCGTACGGACTGTTCCGCCTGAACAACGCGAACGCGGCTTTGCGGTACGTCACGGTCAAAGACGGAAAAACCTGGACCAACAACAGCGCTTCCGGCGGAATCCAGAGAGCGGGCGGCGTAAACGTTCAGAGCGGTGTCGTCGAAGACTGCATCGTCTCCGGATCGATCGGTCAGGGGTACGGCCACGCCGGAATCGGAATCTACCTTGAATCCGGGCGCGTTTCCCGGTGCCGGATCACGGCGGGCAGATCCAACAACACCACCGAGGACGGCACGGGCGTGTATGTCGCGGGCGGCGTCATGGAGGATTCGTTGATCGATTCCAACACGTGCGGCGACTCCGGCGCGGTTTTCGTTTCCGGTTCAGGCACGATCGTCAACTGCACCGTCGTGGGAAACACCGGCGCGAACCACGCCGGCGTCAGAGTCAGTTCGGTGAATTCAAAGGTCATCAACTGCGCGATCTACGGCAACTTCGCTTCGCAGTCGGTCGCCGGGTGCGTGTACACGTCGGCATACCCGGAATGCTACGTCAATTGCGCCTCGGACGTGCCGATAGATGGCGGCGTGAACTGCGTGTCGTCGACGCGCGCGTTCGCCGACTGGAACGGCGGCGATTACCGTCCCGCGGCCGGTTCGCCGTGCATTGACGCCGGCACGGGCCGTTCCGCTTACGGCGCCGTTTCGACGACGGACTTAGCCGGCGAACAGCGTGTCGTCGGAACCGTCGACATCGGTTGCTTCGAGAATCAGCAGGTCGCGGCGGACGTCGGTTTCACCTGGACCGCCGACGGAAATCTCGCTCCGTCGACCGTCTCCGTTTCGGCCGATTCGTTCGGCATCGAGAATCCCGAATACGAATGGACGCTCCGCAACACCGTCACGGGGACCGACGTGCAAGGCACGGGCGGAACGGCGTCGTTCGGCGATCTGACCGCCGGCGTTTACGAGATCACCGTCTCCGCGGGCGGCAAGTCCTGGACGTCTCCGGACGTTCATCATGTCGCGCCTTCGGTTCTTTTCGTGGAACACGGCAATCCGGACGCGGCCTATCCGTACGGCGATCAGGAGACCGCCGCCGCCGACATCGCCACCGCGCTTTCCGCGGCGGCCGACGGCTCAACGATCTACGTCGCTCCCGGCGTGTATCCGATTTCCGAGCAGCTTATCCTGGACAAGGGCGTGCAAGTCATCGGAACGGGGCACGGCTGTGAATCGACGGTCGTTTCCAACACCGTCCGCAGCGGCGTGCACCGCGTTTTCGTCCTGCAGCACGCCGACGCTCTCGTCGCCAACATGACGCTGACGCACGGATACGCGAGCGGAAGCTACGACGGCGGAGACGCCTACATCTACGCGGTCGGCGGCACGATTTCGAACTGCCTGTTCACATGCGGTTTCGTGCAGGGGAATTACCAGCAGTCCGGCGGCGCCGCGGCGCTGAGCGGCGGTCTCGTCACGCACTGCGAAGCCACGCGCTGCAACGCCGTGCCGAGCAACAAGGACGGTTCGGCGGGCCGCGTCTTCCTGATGTCCGGAAACGCAAGGGTGAGCAACTGCCTCATCCACGACTGCGATTCGACAGATGTTTCGCTCGGCACCAAGACCTACGTCGGCAAAGGACAGCTCGTGAGCATGTCCGGCGGCACTTTGTTCGACAACAACACTATCGTCGATTGCGTCGTTCCGGGTTCCGGCAATGTGATTTCCGGCGCGACCAACGCTTCGTACGAAAAGTGCTCGCGCGTCGTCAACTGCGCGTTTTTCAACAACGTCGACCAGAACGGCGACATAGCCAATCCGTACAAGGCGAACAACGTCTGGGGCGCGCACTGGAGCGTTTCAGTCCGCAACTGCGCGGCGGAAACCGAAATCGGAGAAGTTCTCGCAAAGGCCGAACAGAACTTGAAGGCGGGCGAACATTACGCTGCGACCGACTGCGTCGTCACGACCGCGGCCGACGCCTTCGCCGACTTCGACGGCGGCGATCTGCACCCCGTCAAGGACGGCCCGATCTTCAACGCGGGCTCCAACGATCTCGCCGTTTTGCCTCAGACTGACTTCGCAGGCAGAAGACGTGTTTACAAGGACGTCGTCGACATCGGCTGCTACGAATTCAACCCGCAGGACGGGACTTTGATAAGTCTGAAATGATCCGGACGCCGGATCCCGCTTCAACATCAACCGTTCACTCCAACGCTTGAAAACACCGTGAAAACAACGACAGTTCTGTGTTTGGCTTTCATCTCCTGCGCCGCCTTCGCGGGTAAACAGCTCAGGATCCTCCCGCCTTGCGAAAAAGGCAAGCCGCGCATACAGGTGCCGACCGCCCGCGTTTGGCCGGCGAATCCGGGGGAGGGCGACGTCTGCCTTTGGTCGATGGACCGTTTCGGCGCGTGCGCGATCACGATCGACGACAATTGCCAGCCAGACCACGAATGGTGGCTGAATCTGACGGACGAGCTCGGCATAAAGGTGACGTGGTTCGTCATCACGGACGGCGTCGTCAAAAACGGCGACCGCGAGGGCACGTTCCAGGGCTGCTGGAAGGAATGGCAGAAACTCGCCGACGCCGGGCACTCGATCCAGTCGCACACGACGAACCACTCTTCGGCGACGAACCTTCCGCCGGAGGTCGTCGCGCACATGTACGGCGATTCGCTCAAAGCAATCAACGACAACATCACCAACAACTTCGCCTGCACGATAGCGTATCCTTGCGGCGTCGCCTACGAGGAGGAAATCGGCAAGTACGCGATCGGCGGCCGCGGCGTCTACGGCGTGCCGAGTCCCGCGGGTTCGATCAACTACCGCGTCACGAACAAGGGCGCCGGCGGCAAGGCGCACGTCCAGATGGTGGCTTTCGGCGAAACGACCGAAGAGCCGAAATGGATTCAGACCAAAACGGAATTGATGCGCGGTCTGAACGTCGTGCTCTACCATTTCGTGCACGCCGGACGCGACGCCGAAGAGAAGGCGCGCAACGCCGCCGACGCCGAGGCCCAAGTGCGCCACATCGCTTCGCTCAAAGACGATCATCTCTGGGTCTGCCGCTTCGACGACGTCATGAAATACGGTCAGGAACGCGACACCGCTAAACTCACCGTCAAATCCTCCTCCGCCGACCGCATCGTCTTCGACCTTTCGGACGATATGGACGACGGATTGTTCGATTTCCCGCTCACCGTTAAATTCCGTCTTCCCGACGGCTGGAAGAGCGTGAAGGCGGAGCAGGGCGGCCGGCCGGTCGATGCGGAATTCGTCGAGCACGACGGCGCGCCGTACGCGCTGGTTTACGCCGTCCCCGACCGCGGCGAGACCTCCGTGAGCGAAAAGTGATACACGCCGCCCCGGCGAACTGAACCTCAAAACGTCCGCACTGTGAAACGATTTCTCGATGGCGCCGTTCTTGCGCTGGCGCTGTCGGTCCACGCCTTCGCGGCGCGGCCCGTGGCGCGGTGGGACGTCGTGCCGGACCAGCGCGTGGACGGCGTCTCCAAGGCGGGCGTCGTGGCGTTCCACGAAAGCGGCCTGCGCGTCGAGTTCGCGGTCGCAGGCGAAAAATTCACCGCCGCCGATCCGACGCTCAACGACCGCGTGAACGTGTGGGAATACGTGTGCCCAATAGACGTTTCGAAACTTCCTGACGGTCCGTTCACGGTGACTGCGACGGCCGTGCCGCTTTCCGGCGGAGAATCCTATGAGCTTCCCGAACTGCGGCTCTACGCGAATTCGAACGGCTCGTTGAACACGGGTTCCGCGGTGTGGGTCGACTCCGTGAACGGCGATGACGGCGCCACGGGCGCGGAGGAGCGGCCGCTCAGGACTTTGTCCGCCGCGTCAAAAAAGGTCGCGAACGGTGGCACGGTCTACCTCGCGGCGGGTTCGTACGAAATCGGAGGCATGAGCGCGTGTTCGGGGCCGTACTGGACCACGGTCACGCACGCGCCGGGCGTGGCGCGCGACGCCGTCGGGCTCCGGCCCGGCCGGCCCGGCGCGAACCGTCTGCGCTTCCGTGACGTGCTGTTCGCGATGGAGAACGAGTCCGGCTACAAGTCGATGATCACCGGCGAAAACGGCATGACCGTATGCTGGATCGACGAATGCAAGGGCTGCAACAAATCCGGACGCTGGCACGGCAATTCGAAGTGGTTCGGCAACGGCATGGGCGGTTATTTCACGGGCGGCGTCACAACCGAAATGACGGACGGCCCGGATGGTTCGCTGGTCCGCGGCCATCTCGTCGAAAAGATCGCTTCGGACGCCTGGACGGGTTCCGACAGACTCGTCGTGAACTGCCGGTGCCGTGACGTCGATCCCGGTTCGACCGGCGCGCATCCGGACTTCTACCAGTCGTACGCGGTTTCGCCGGAATGGGTGCACGATGTCATCCTTTACAACGTCGACGGCGTCGAATGCGCCAGTCAAGGGCTTTTCGGCGTCAGGCTGCGCGACTCGGCGTTCGTCAACGTCAGCATTCAGGCGACGTCCGGAATGTACACGCAGTGGTCCGACGAAATGTCCAACGTGTTGTTCTGGCACGTCACGCTCGTCGATCAGTCGTGGCTGTGGCGCGAAGGCACCGCCGGCAAGTCTCTGGATTTCACTCCGGTCGACGTCAGCGTCAGGAACTGCATGCTCAAGTCGATGGGGTCGACCGTCCCGGTCTCCGGTTTCAACGGCGGGCTGGCCGTGGATCACTGCGCTTTTTACTCGGCCGACGGAACTTTCGGCACGGATTTCGTCAGCGTCGAACGCTGCTTCCGCGACGAGGCTAACTGCGATTTCACGCCGACGAACGCGGCGGCGCTGACATGCGGTCTGCCGCTCCAGTGCGTTCCGGCGGACATCGGCGGCCGACTCTACGCGACCGGCGCGCGCGCCGTCGGCGCGTTCACCCCGGAGTCGGAACCTGACCCGCCCGATCCGGGGACTTCGTCCGGTTCGGAGATGACGCTGCTCGGTTGGACTCTGCTCGTGAAGGGATACGGACAGGCGCTCGGGTCGTCGTCTTACGCGGGCAGTCTCGCCGCACTTCGGGATTCGTTCGCGGGAATCAAACCGACCGTGGCGTTTCTGACTGGCGCGAAAGGGGATTCCGGATTCGAAATCCCCGGATACACCGTCGCGCCGACGCTGGTCGACGGCGTTCTGACGCGGCTGGGTTCTGTCGAAGGCGTTTCCGAAATAATCGCATGGGATTCCGCCAGAATGTCTCTCGTCGATGATTACGGCGTCAACCGCTACGGCACGGCGGCGGCGGAACACACTGTTGCGCTGGCGGACGGCGCGGGGCG
>JAZUJQ010000130.1:0-3645 GCA_045642845.1 Kiritimatiellia bacterium | reverse complement strand
CGCGGCGTTCAGCCGATGCATTTGATTGAATGAAATTTGTCATTTTCCAATCCCGTGCGCGCCGAATCGGCGGCGCGGAGCACGGACCATTCTGCGGAGCGGTAGCAAGAGCGCCACGGATCGGAGTTTCTTTTCAAACGGAGCCGGGGCGCGGGTTGCGCATGTTGGGTAAGACGAGTGGGACGTGTAAGACGAGTAGGACGGCGGTGGCAATGGCGCGGGTTGCTCGTGCGCGGGTTGAAAAACTCCGACGGCTGGCAAACAGGCTCCGCTACCGCTTCGCCTATGCTTCGCGGCGTTCAGCCGGAGCATTTGATTGAATGAAATTTGTCATTTTCCAATCCCGTGCGCGCCGAATCGGCGGTGCGGAGCACAGATCATTCTGCGGAGCGGTAGCGGGAGTTTCACGGATCGGAGTTTCTTTTCAAACGGAGCAAAAGCGAGGGTAAGTTGCGGTGCCGGTTCCCGCACGGCTATCTTGAAACAAGTTTTTTGGTTCATTGCGTGGTGCCATGAAGTGCGGAATCCGATTCAGTATTTTTTGACATAACTCTCGTTGTTTCAAGTTGTTATCTGTGGATTTCGTTCGGTTTTGACCGGCGGAGTTCGAATGTTGCGGACGCTTGATTTATAAAAATTTTAATTTTGTTCGTAAGATTTTTTGAAAATCGGACCAATATGTTATGTACGGGAGTGAATCCCGAAATTCAAAAAATGTCACCCCACATCCAATAGGAACATGAAATGAACGAATCGGAAATTCAAAATCTGGCGAAGAACATCAAATCTTTTCCAGTTAACGAATACGCCAAGCAAATCGAAATGATCGGAAATGCGCGTTTTTCGTTTGAAAACGAAGGACGGACATATGCTCTTGGAGTCCAGAAAGAGCCTCTTCGTCCAATATTGCTGTACAAGGATTTTCCGCGTACGAAAGACGGTCGTGTCACGACCTTGATTGGATCTGACTCGATTTCTTGGCCCATGCGTAGACCTGGAACAAAAGGTTCGGATTCGTTGACTGATTTTCAAAATGGACTCCGGTTTCGTTGCGGCGGTGTCGCGAATCCGAAAGTTCATCCGCAGTTCGTTTTTCTCGGCGAGAATTTTTCCGGTACTGTTGATTTGGAAGACAGCGATTTTTGCTTGAGAAACGGGTATTGCGAGCAGGCGGATATTGTTACCGACACCATCTTGTCAGGCGGATATTTTACGGATTTTCTCAAAGGGTACGAAAAAACGCACCTGGCGAAGAAGGATATTGAATTCTTCCGATCTACGACCGAGTCGGGTTTGTCCTGGTTTCAGGTCTATTTGGAGATTTTCAAAAATGAATTGAAAAGGTTGAAAGACTCCTTCAATCTTTCCGATAAGTGTCCGCGCTACATTTTTGTGTGGGGGATCGGCACTTATCGAGTTTTGAACAAATTGGCTTTCGCATGCGAGGGCAAGACGTTTGAAGATCTGTTTGATGAATCGGAAGGAAAGGTCTTGATTTTGGGACTTCACTATTCTCGCGTCGGTCGAACGCCAGCTAATACTTTTCCGGATGACAGAAGGTGGGCGGCTGAGATGAACAAAGATGCTTGGATGTATTCGTCAGTTAGGGCATACACCTGTGAAGAAAAGATGACTCAAGATCGATTGTCCGGCAAAGACGAACGAAACTACGAGTTCGCTTTGATTGACGGAGTCCTGCGCCCCACGGGTTATTTTCCTTCGAAGTAAGCATAGAAATAAATAAAACGAATCAAAAAAACGCCAAACACAAAACAAACATGCAAATCACTGCCATTTCATAGAGTTGGCAGTGAAAAGATTTGAGCCCGAAGTTTACTTTTGCCAAAGAAGCTTGGTGTAACACCCTGGCCCACAACAGTCAAAACAACATAACATCACGCGCATCACACAATACCAACAAAGGAGCAACAAAATGAAAATATCCATCGATGGAAAAACGTATCCCGATCATCTTGCCGTGCTGAACGGCTTGTTCGGCAAGGACCTCGGGCAGCATGCCGTGGCCGTTTCGCCTCTTCGCGACGCCGCCGCATGGTTCCCCCATATTTCGGGAGACGACAGTGAAGCACCGAACGGGTACATCAATCGCATCAGCGACGACGGAAAAGAAATCCTGGAGTTTTGGCCGAATAAAGAAGCCGGCGAAAGGGAACTTGCCGGCAAACTTTGCGACCGCGTGGTGTTCGCGCATTTTCTCAACCGGCCCAGAGGATACGAATTTCTCGGCGTGTTCAAGGTCGGTTCGGTGGAGAAAGACCATATCCGTTTCGTGCGGACGAAGACCGAAATCGACACGGCCGACTACTGGCCGGTCGACTGACGAAAGCGTCTGAAAACTTCCGGTTTTGCACAGTCATAAACAAATGAGCAACACACAGCGCAATAAATCAAAATCCATCATCAAATGTCTGCTTGTTTTATGTGTGTTCACGCTAGCAGTCTGCGTATACGTCTGGTTAAGTGATGGCAGACGCACGGTGAATGCGTGTCAGGAAATTGAATCGCTGCTCGGAAACATGGTCGACGTCCCCGGCAGAAGTTTCAAGATCTGCAAATATGAATGCACACAGGCCTTGTGGGAAGCAATCACAGGCGGAAATCCCTCTGAATTCAAAGGTTCGGATCGCCCCGTTGAGGGCGTTTCTTGGGACGATTGCCGGAATTTCCTTGAAAAACTGAACGAGACCCGGAAAGTCAAGAAATCCGGACTTGCGTTCCGCCTTCCGACGGAAGAAGAATGGGAATACGCATGCCGGGCCGGAAGTTCAAGAGATTACTGCAAACTCTCCGACGGCTCCGAAATCACGAAAGAGACTCTTGGAAATGTCGCTTGGTATGACGACAACTCAGACGGCAAGACGCATCCGGTCGGAAGGATGCAACCGAATGCATTCGGTCTGTATGACATGCACGGCAACGTGTGGGAGTGGACGTCTACCCCCGATGGCGGCAACCGCGTGAGCCGTGGCGGCAGTTGGGGCAACGACGCGGTCTACTGCACTTGCGGGAACCGGTTCTGGGACATCCCGGGCTACCGGAGCTTCTACCTCGGCCTCCGCCTCGCCGCTTCGGCAGGACTGTGAAGCGTTTCCGGCTTGCAGAATGAACCGTAAACGCGAGCCGCGCGAGGGGACGCCGGCGAAGGCGCGGGAGCGCCGAAGCGAGGCGTGCCCGAGCGCGGCGAGCGTGGCGGCGAGGCGATTTTCGACCTGGAAACGACGCGGGATATGCTCCTGCATTTTGGCGAGATGGAAATCGGGTCGATGGCGGTCGAGTGCAATCGATGGCGGTCTAGAAATTCCGTTCGGTTCCAAATCTTTCAATAACCACGGATAACACGGATCGGCTGCGCTGACGCTTGCCGTCTTGCCGAGCGCACGTTGGGTAAGACGAGTGGGACGGGTAAGACGAGTAGGACGGCGGTGGCAATGGCGCGGTTTGCCGGGGCGCGGGTTGGTAGAAACTCCGACGGCTGGCAAACATGCTCCGCTACCGCTTCGCCTATGCTTCGCGGCGTTCAGCCGATGCATTTGATTGAATGAAATTTGTCATTTTCCAATCCCGTGCGCGCCGAATCGGCGGCGCGGAGCACGGACCATTCTGCGGAGCGGTAGCAAGAGCGCC
>JAZUJQ010000129.1:0-4997 GCA_045642845.1 Kiritimatiellia bacterium | reverse complement strand
CCGGTCGAACGAATTTCCGTTGACGTTCCAATCGTCGCCGTGCACAAGGCGCAGTCCGCAACCGCGGTTCCATTCGACGCGATTGGCGGTGAACATAACCGTGGCCCCGACCTCCTCGCAACCGAACCCGTCGCCGCCGTTGGCCGAGAACTGATTGTCCGTCACGAAACCGTCCCAGCCGCGGATGCGGACGCCGTCGCCGCCGTTGCCGCAGAAATATCCGTGGCGGACGATGAACAGCCACACCCTGTTCAGATACACGCCGTGCCCTGAAAAATCGCGGACGTTGACGTCGTCCAGCGTGATCGTGTCTTCCTGCGGACTCCACTTTTCGGCGTTGTTCAGAAAAATTCCGTGAACCCGTTTCACCGCACTGCGGATGCCGTGCAGCGACAATCCGTAAACATGCAGTCCGAACGCGCCCGTGACGTCGAGAAGGCAATCCGCGCATTCATCATCGAGTTTCAGAACGGCTCCCTGGCATTCGGACTTCCTGTAAGCCCACGCCGGATCGGCGCGCAACATCGTGTTGGCGCGGGCTTTGAGTCCGTGGCACGGATAAACGCCCGCAGGGAAAAACACCGTGCCGCCGCGTTCGCCGGCGGCGTCGAGCGCGCGCTGCACGGCATCCGTGTCGGAAGCCGTCCCGTCCCCGCGCGCACCGAAATCCTTTGCATTGAAAACCGTTTCGTTCATGCCGTCAGTATACAAAATGCGGGCAAACAAGGGACAGACCTGAAAATCCGCCGATTCAGCGCGCACGGAGGATGTGAACAAGAATTACAGAATTGCACGAGCGCGATCGATTGCACTCGACCGCGCTCGACTCGAAAATGCGGGGACGAACATGAAAAAGCGCAGGGGCCAGACCTGAAAAACACACTGATGCAAAAACGCAACTGTTTGGAATTCAGTGTTTTATGTCTTCGCGCCATTCGGAAAATGCGGGGACAGACCTGAAAATGTAATGCGTAATTTGATGGAAGAAACAAAAAACCGGCGCCTTGCGACGCCGGTTTTTGTCAATGAATCCTTTGACGGACTCAATTGAACAGCATGAACGTACCCTGCTGCACGTACAGCGGCGGCAAAGCGCCGATGTACGTCGGGCACGAGTAGCTGTCCGCCCAACCGCCGGCGAGCAACGGGTCGCGCAAGGTGTACACCTTGGGCTGAGCGTAGCTGTCGCTTTCCGGATCGCGGGAGACGAACTTCGGAACGGCGTAGTCCTCGAAGTTGTTCTCGATCGTAAGCATCGAGGTGTCGGAACCGTCAGGGCCGTGGATGGCCTCGTGCGTGCAGACGTTGTTGTTCAGACGCTGCGTGCCCTCTTTGCCATGACCGGACGGAGTCAGATTCGAGAATTCGTAGAGAGCGCCGGATCCGATGAACAGATTGTCGTAAATCTGGGCGGTCCAGTCGGCGGTGGCGTAAACATCGGACAGGAAGTGAGCGAATCCGCGCACGGTGTTGTGATGGATACGGATGCCTTTCTGGAACGTCTTGCTGGGAACTTCGATGATGCAACCGCCGTCGTTGTTCTCGTTCACGAAGATGTTGTAGGCGATCTCGCTCCCCGACTGGCAATAGTACGTCCAACCGCCGCGCAACAACGCACCGGCGCCGTTGCCGGTCGCGTCCGTGGCCGTGCTGTTGATGACGACGTTGGAGACAATCTGCAACGGAGCGCCCCAGTTGTCGCTCTTCTTGCCGATGATGCGGGAGCAGGTGTCGAACCGGTTCTCCAGGATTTTCGTGCCGTCGACGACGAAAATGACGCCGGAGTTCTGATTCATGTAGACCTCGATGTTTTTGAACGAGCATTTGGACACGGTGAGGTCGATGTTGTTGGACGACTTTGCGGTGTCGCCTACTCCGATGATGCCCATGGTGCCGCAGGTGCCGTTGGCGTTGATGCGGGCGTTCGTGAAAGCGAAGTCGCAGCGCGTGATGGTGCACCCGGTGGCGTTCACCGCGACGAGCGGCTTGGAGGCTCCGACCGTTTCACGGGTGACCTCGAAGTCGATGTCCGAAAGCACGATTCCGGCCGCCGCGAGAGAAATGAGTTCGTTCGGGCAATCCTTCGTCATGGAAAGCGACGAGAAGATCGGCTTGTCATCGCCCCACTTGGTGAGAACGAGTCCGGGCACGTTGATCGAAAGCGTCGCGGTCAGCGCACCGATGTCGAACAGGCCCTTCATGTAGATCGTGTTGTCATCGGTGGCCACGTCAAGCGCGGCGAAGAGCGTGTTGTACGGGCTGGCTTCGGAACCGACGCCGCCGTCGACCGCACCGAAATCGACGTAAATATTGCCGCCGACGACACCGGGAACCGTGACCTCGACGATATTCGGCTTGGTGACCGACTTGACGTCGCCGGCGGAATCCGTGACCGTGACGGTGACGGTCTGCATGCCGCGCGTCGTGTAGACCCAGGAAGCGGTCGGAACGGTCGTGGTGTCGTCCAACAGACCGTCGCCGTCGAAGTCCCAATCATACGTGCAGGCGCCTTCATGGGCGTTGCCGACGATGGCGGTGAATTCGATCGGCAGACCGAGGTCGACGGTGGCCGAGAACGGAACGCAGTCGACCGTGAGCGCCGTCAGCACGTTTATGTAATTCTCTCTGATCGAGTCGGCGTCGCCGGCTCCCGAGTCGGTGACATTGAGGGCCACGGTGTAGAGACCGCGCTCGGTATAGATGTTGGTGACGACCGCGGACGAAGACACGAGGTCGTACTCTCCGTCGTTGTCGAAGTCCCACGAATAGGTGCAGTCACCGACGGCGTACGTGGTCTCCGCGGTGAACTCGACCGAGAACGGAGCGACGCCCTCGAGCGCGTCCGCCGAGAAAGTAACGAACAGCGAAGAAGGATCGGACGCCGTGGCGACGGGGGAGTACACCAGAAGGGAGGCATCCTTCATCGTCGCGCCTTCGAAATATTCGCGGTCCGCGTCGAAATCGGCGAAAGACTGGATGCGGATTTCATCCATCTGTCCGCAGAAGGAACGACCGGCGCCGGCGCCGCCGCCGTTGGACCACGAGCAACCGGGGCCGGCATCGGCCTTGGCCGCATCGCACGAAAGGTTGCCGACCGCGATTTCCTTGCCGTTGTCGGAAACCGTGCCCTTCACGTTCTTGCCCGTGCCGGTCTTCACGCCGTTGACGTACAGCCAGAAGTTTCTGGATTCGGCGCTGTCCTTGTCCGTCACGAAGCAGTAGCTGTTCCACTGGGACGTGCCGATTCCGCTCCCGGTGCTGGCGCTGTTCCAACCGTCGGTCATGCCGTCGCCGAGCAATTCGAAGTTGGCCATGCTCCACGTGGAGCGGATGAAATAATGGAACCCGAGGTCGCCGGGGTTCTCGATGGTGGAGAAGAACGTCGGAAAGCCGCAGTTGGCGACGTTGAAGCAGCCCGAAATGGCGAACTTGCCGCCAAGCGTCATCGCCGGGAGGAACACGCCGCCGACGCCGTGGTTGTCGTAGTTCGTGGCTCGCGGCTGACGCGCGAGACCGAAGAGACCGTCGACGCTCGTGGTCCTCGGAGTGTCGTAGCCCGTGAGGTTGTTGCCGGAGGCGTCGTAAGCGTCCGCCGACGTGCCGTTGACGCTGGTTTCGTTGAAATGCCACACGCCGAGGAAGCGGCTCCAGACGTCGGTCGGGTCGTTCACGGTGTTGGCTGCGCCGCTGAAGTAAACATGGATTCGCGTGCCCGCCGCGATGTTGGGCACCTTCACCCACACCGCGGTCATGCCGCCGGTGTCCCACTTGTCGATTTCATAAGACAGCGCATTGCCTGCGTCGTCCGTGATGAGCATATCCGTGCCGTCGGATTCGTTGAAATCCGCGTACGAGAAGTTTCCGATGGCCGAGGACAACCGGATGGGAACCACCGCGTTTTCAGCGGTTTTGTCACCTACGGCCTCGCTGACCGTCACGATGAACTCCTTTGCGTAGTCGCTTGGCGTCACGGCAGAGGCATGACACAACGCCGCGCAAACGAAGGCACCGGCAAGTGCAAGTTTTGAATTCATGTTATTTTGACCTTGTTTATGTGTTTTTTGCTTGTAACTGGAATACAAATCCTTTGCTGGTACGCATATTACAAAATTACTTCGGGATTTACAACCCCATCGCCGCACTGCGGATTTCGGAGCGCGATCGTCCGAATTCAAGGACACCTGCGGCGCGGAATCTGCTAGAATCGCGCGCGTCCATGAACAACGCTGAAAACGCAATCGAAGTCGAGAATCTGTGTTTCGCCTACGGCGACGCGGAGACGTTGCACAACGTGTCGTTCGCGATTCCGCGCGGTTCCTTCACCGCGGCGGTGGGTCCGAACGGCGGCGGCAAAACAACGCTCCTGAAGCTTCTGCTGGGCGAATTGCAGCCGATGTTCGGCTCGATCCGCGTGTTCGGCGCCGATCCGCGCGCGGCGAGGCGCCGCATCGGGCTCGTTCCGCAGGAAACCGTGCTGGACGCGGATTTTCCGATTTCGGCCGGGGAAGCCGTGCAGACCGGTCTCGTGGCGAAACGCACGTTCGGCCCGTACACGCGCACGGAACGCGAGGCCGCGCGCGAAGCGCTTGCAAGGGTGGGGCTGGCCGACTCGTTCCAGGCGCCCTACCCTTCGCTCTCCGGAGGACAGCGCCAGCGCGTGGCCATCGCCAGGGCGCTCGTCGCCGATCCGGAACTTCTGCTGCTCGACGAACCGACCGCGAACGTGGACCACGAAACCGAACTCGCGCTCACCGATCTCTTCGCGGAACTCGCGCGCGAAAAAACCGTCGTCCTCGTGTCGCACAACCTTTCGATCGTCGCCGCGAGGGCGACGCACATCCTCTGCGTGAACCGTTCCGTGGACATGCACGTCGTCGGACGCGACGACGAAATGACCCTCGAACCGATTCACGGCCACGACAATCTCTCCTACATCCGCAACATGGATCCCGAACACATCGAGCATCTCATCCACCGGATGCACACACCGCACCACG
>JAZUJQ010000128.1:0-1548 GCA_045642845.1 Kiritimatiellia bacterium | reverse complement strand
CGCCTTTTTCGCGGCTTCCGCGGCCCGTTCGATCGAGGGTCTGCTTTCTTCGGTCTTTTCCGCGCGGTCCCGCTCGTCGGAAGTCTGCGCCTGCGCGATTTTTTCGCGGGCTTCGGCGAGCGCTTCCTCGGCGAGTTTTTTCACGGCTTGCGCGACGGGTTCGAAACGCCTGTCGTCGTCGAGTTTTTCCGCGAGATCTTCGGCAAGTTCGGCGGCGAGCGCGAGTTCTTTCTGCGCGTTTTCCAGTCTTTCGTCGAGCTTCTCGTTCCAATCGGACTCGCGCACGGTGATTTCGTGCTTTATCTCATCGACTTTTTTCTTCGCCTCCGCGATGCGTTTTTCGGTTTCGGCGAGCGTTTCATCGGCTTCTTTGCGCGCCGTTTCGATGCTCTGTTTTTCGAACGACTCTGCGGCGTGCCTGATGTGAACGACCGTGACGAGCGACGTGGCGGCGTTCGGACCGCCGAGGTCGGCCGGGAGCGTGTCTTCGACGCGCAGGGAGAACCGCAGTTCCGACACGCCCGAGAGGTCCATCCGCGCAAGATCGAGCGCGTCCGAGCCGTGCCACGCGCCGTCTTTTCCGCGTTCCGGGACGGCGATTGAGCGCAGCGCTTCACGCGGTGCGGAACCGTCCGTGGAAACGAGGAACCCGACCGAGCGCAGGCCGAAGTCGTCCGAGGCCGTGAACGCGACCGGGATCTTCGTGTGCGGCGGCAGCTCGAGTTCGCGTTCGGCGGGCGACTCGACCGTTACCGTCGGCGGTGCGTCCGGCACCGTTTTGAACGCATGGGCGACGGGATCGTTTTCGATGCCGTGAGCTTCGCGCAGGCGGAGAGTCCACGTCGTGGCGGTGTCCGGACCGAAACACGCGGTCCAGGCGTAGACGCCGCGTTCCGGCGGAGAGGGGACGGTTTCCGCGCCCGGGATTTCGACGTACGGGACCACGTCGCGCCGCGGCACGACGGCTTCGAAACGCGCGACCGAACCGGCGAGGGCGGCGGGGTCGCCGGCCGAACCGTCGCGGAAGACGTCCGGCCCGCGGCCCGTGTAGGCGGGGTGCGTGAGCGTTATCGTGAACGATTCGCATTCTGGCGGATCGATGACGTGGACCGTGAAGTAACGCGACACGGCCGGGCCGCACGCGATGCGGTAGCGGAACGATTCCGAGGCGTTCGGAACGCGGTATGTCCAGTGTTCGCGTTCGCCGGCGACGTCGCCCTCAGGGGCGCGCGTCATGCGCTCCGCGGCGTCGGGGGTCCACGAGCCGTCTCCGGCCGGCATCCGCAGACGCACGTAGGCGCGCGAGTGAAGCCCTTCGTCGGCGTCGACCGAAATCTCGAACGGTTCGCCGCGCAGCACCCATGCGTCGCCGGGTTTCACGACGATGTCGTTGGCGTAGAGGTTGCCGATTTCGGCGTACGGCGCCACGGCGCGGAGGAAGAGCCGTCCGGCGATTTTCGGCGCGAGAACGAGAGAAAGCAGCAGGACGGCGAGCGCGACGGCGAGCGCGGCGAGGCGCGGTTTGAGAGTCCTGTTCGTGAACTCGCG
>JAZUJQ010000127.1:0-3627 GCA_045642845.1 Kiritimatiellia bacterium | reverse complement strand
GCCGCCACTCGGGGCTCTCCCGCGTGCGGGAATGCGGTTACGCGGACGCCGACCCCGTCGCCGACGCCGCCGCATCCGTGCCGAAAATCATCCGCGCGCCGAGACCGTTTCTGCACCCGCATTACTGCGACTGGATCCTGTCCGACCGCACCGACGGTCTCTCCGGCCGCATAGACACGCCGCTCGATCCGGAGATCCAGAGCATCGCCGAAGCGTTCGTTTCGGACCGCGCCACGGAAAAATCGTGCTCGGCCGCGGCGGTCGTGGCCGACGTCGCCACCGGCGAAATCATCGCCCTCGCCTGCTCCGGCGATTACTTCTCTCGTGAAGCGGGCCAGGTCAACACCGCCCTCGCGCCGCGCCCGGCCGGCTCGGTGCTGAAGCCGTTCTTCCACGCCCGCGCCCTCGAACGCGGTCTGCTCTCGCCGGCCGAAGCGCTGCCCGACGTGCCGCTCTCGTTCGGATCCTACGCGCCGGTGAACTTCGACCGTTCGTTCAACGGCTGCGTCAACGCACGCGACGCGCTCGTCGAATCGCTCAACATGCCCGCGCTTGAAATCATGCGGCGAATCGGCGTCGCGGACGCAATCGGCGTGCTCCGCGAACGCGGCTTGAAAACCGTGAAAGACGATCCGGACGAATACGGACTCGGGCTTGCGATCGGCAACGCCGAAATCCGGCTCGTCGATCTCGCAGCCGCGTACGCCTCGTTCGCGCGGGACGCGTCCACGGACCCGTCCGCATGGCTTGTCACCGAAGCGCTTTCAGGCGAAGAACGCACGTTCGATGCGCTCGGGCACTCGGCCGACGCGCCCATCCAGCGCGCCGCGTGGAAAACCGGAACGTCCGCCGCGCACCGCGACGCGTGGACCGCGCTGTGGACGCCGCGCTTCGTCGTCGCGACATGGTGCGGGCACATTTCTGGACGTTTCGGAGACAAAGCCGTCACCGGCGCGCGCCTCGCCGCCCCGCTCGCCTGGAAGATCCTGCGCGCCGTGGAAAAGAAAACCGACGCGCCGTGGTTCGAGCGTCCTGACGGACTTTCGACGACGCGCGTATGCACGCTTTCAGGAATGCCGGCGACGACCGACTGCCCGGAATCGCGCGAAGAATGGCGCATCGACGGCGTGACGCCGACGACGCCGTGCACGTTCCACGTCCGTAACGCCGACGGCGAAACCGAAATCCGTTATCCGAAGGAAATGGAGCCGTTCATGCGCCGCACTTCCGCGGATCTCACGATCGTCAAACCGGCTGACGGCTGCGTGCTCGAGCTCGGCGACGACGAAACCGACCTGGCGTGCCGTGCCCGCGCGTCGACCGCCTCGCGCGTCGAAAGGCTGCACTGGTTCCTGGACGGCGTCCCGATCGGAGAGCACGGTGCGAACGAAACGTTCTCGCATCGCGCGCCGCGGCCCGGCGTGCACGTCATCGTTTGCACCGACGGCACGAACCGCACCGCCGTCGCCCGTTTCACGCTCAAGTGAATCCGCCGCCGGACGAAGTTCCGGCGAACGGCGGAAGCCCGACCGTGCGTCAACGGCGCACTTCGACTTCGGAGGAGTCCGCGGTCCCGTTTTCCATCGTCACTTCCAGTTTCGACGGATCTTCGCACTCGGCGATGAAGTAAACGACGGCGACCTCTCCGGTGGACACGAGCGTCGATTTGCAGATGTCCTTTCCGTTTTCGGTCAGGTGTGCCATTATCCTGTCTTCGGAGGTTTTCGCGACGTTCCTGAAACGGGCGCGGACGCACACCTGGCCGTTCGTCGCGGACTCCGGTTCCATCGGCTTGGCCCGCGCGAACGCCGCGGCGCGGCGCATCTGCCCGTCGAACCCGATTATGTCAAGATTGAGGCGCGCTATCGGCATCTGCTCGACTATCACATCCGGCACGCCGGCGCACACCGCCTCCATGAGCGCGCCGGTGGTCCAGCGGCGGAAAATGTGCGATTCCACGCGCCCGACGGCCGGCGGAAACGGAAATTCGACGTTCCCGTTTTCGTCCTTCCAGGATTCAAGCGAAAAACGCATGAACGAATCGTGCGCCATCACGATGGACAGATCGCCGGAGTTCGTCACCACGACGTCGATGTACGGATAACGCCTCTTGTACCATATTCTGCCCGGCTCGTCCGCCATGCCGCTGCCGGGGTTCGAAACGGCAAGCCGTCCGAGCGGACCGACCCAGCACCCCGGTTCTTCGCCCGCGAGCACTTTTTCGGGCGTTTCCCCTTCGCCGTAAAACGGAGGAGTGACCATGTCGTCGCGGCCGAGCAGTTTCCCGATGCGGCGGTTGAGAACGTCGAACTGCACCCACATTCCGGCGGGCGAGGGATGGTGGTCGTCATGGTAAAACGCCTCCGTTCCGCTCTCGGCCAGCGCCGCCATTTCATCGCAGTTGAAAAGGACGTTGTCGCGCGCCGGCGAATTCTCGAGCGCCTTCTTGAGCTGCTCCATCGTGCTGCGGCCGCGGTGGATTCTGATCGGATAAAAAAGTTTTTCGGGATGAGCGTACGCCTTGGTGGCGTTGATGTATTCGATGTACTCGGCGCCGTGCGCATGCGCCCACTCGACGCGGCCTTCGAACAAAGCCACCCACTGTTCGGTCTCCTCCGGAGTCCATTCGAACGCGCCGAGATAATCGTCGACCTCCGCCCAATCGTTCCCGCGCCGGAACTTCCAGTCGCCCTCGCCCGGGACGTCGCGCCCCACCGGCGACTTGAACACGTTCTGCATCAGCGAAGCGTGGAGCTCGAGCAGCTCCGTCCGGGCGGAGAACGCGTCGTTGTACCATGCGTCGAACTTGCGTCCGTATTCGCGCGCCGGAAGCTTGCGGAACGCCGGATACGGTTCCGGATTGCGGTTCTCGTAACGGGGGAACTTTTTGAACCTGGGATGGCCGGTGAGATGGAACGACCCGCGCATGACGACGAACGAACACAGCGCCGCCATCCACAGGAGAACGAAAAATCCGCATACGTGTTTCATCGCGTCAGAACCTGAAATAGAGGAACGGATTGTAGGACGATCCGGCGAGCCGCATGAAACACGCGAAGAGAAGCGCGGAAAGGACGATGTTTTCCATCACGAGCAACGGAACCGCCGGAACCGCGCGCCGCAGGCGTTCGCGGAGCGCCGGCACGACCGGACACGAAAACACGGCGCCGAGAACGAACATCAGAAGGAAAAACGGCGACACGTCGATCCACAGCACGCGGGACTCGCGCGACACCTCGGCCAGACCTGCCAGCGAGCGCATCATGACGCCCATCGCGGCCGGCGTCTCGGACCGGAACACGAGCCACCCGAACAAAAACACCGCGATCGTGTAGAGATGACCGAGCGAACGCGCCGCAAGGCCACGCTCGCGGCGCGGGACGAACCGCTCGAGCATCAGAAACACGCCGTGCCACAGGCCCCACAGCAGAAACATCCACGAAGCGCCGTGCCACAGACCGCACAGAGCGAACACGACGAGGCCGTTGACGCACGTCCGCGCGACGCCGCGCCGGTTGCCCCCGAGAGGGATGTAGAGATAGTCGCGGAACCAGGTCGAGAGCGAAATGTGCCACCGTCTCCAGAATTCGCGCACGCTGCCGGAAACGTACGGATAATTGAAGTTCT
>JAZUJQ010000126.1:0-3329 GCA_045642845.1 Kiritimatiellia bacterium | reverse complement strand
TCACGACGTCGCTCACGGTCAGCCCGCACAAAAAGTCGGCCATGGTGTTCGCGGCCGGACGCAAGGCGTCGTCCGGCCGTGCGGCCGCGTTCGAGGATTTCGATTTCAAAAAAAACGACGGATTCCTCGATTCCGTGCGTTTGACCGGAAAATACGGTCTGTACCGGCAGAATTACTGCGGGTGCAAATATTCGAAGAGACCGTCATCACTTGCGTGAAAACGTTTGTTTTTGCTAGGGTCGGGGTATGAGAAAGATCACGCTGTCGCTTTTTGCCGCGCTTTCTTGCGGCGTGACCGCTTCCTACGCCCGAACTCTGCCGACTCCGGCTGACTGCGCCTTCGCCGACACTGAATGCGTGACGAATGCGCCGCTGGATTTCATTTCACGCGATGTGAACGTGTTTTCAGCCACGCTGTCTTTGACAGCCACTCCGACCAACAACGTTGAATTGCTGCTTGCCGAAGAAGCCGATCACGGATACGGCGACGCGTTGTCCCTCGGTTGGGATGCCGGCTCGTGGTTTTTGCGCAACGGTTCGACTCAATACGATTTCGCGCCGCGCTCGGATGACGCGCGCAAGTCGATTTCGATTGAAATCCGCGTCGGGGCGGACGGCCGACCGACATCGCTATCCGTTTGCGAATCGGAAGAGTCAATTGACATTCCTTCCGACATCGAGAAAAAACTGCTCGTGTTCTCGCGTCGTTGGGACACCGCACTTGTAATCCGGCGCGGCTTCGGACCGACGGATGAAGTTCCCACGGTCCGCTTCTCAACCGATCCGTCATCGATGATGTTCCGGTAAATGTCCCCGTCAACAGCGGCTTTGATCGGCGTTTCACTTGCTATTCTTTGGCTCGGCATCGCCGCCGTCGCCGTCTGGAAAGCCAACCGCAAAGCCGCGCGGGGCGCGGCGGCGGCGCCTCTGTTCTCCATCGCGTTCATCCACGGCGCATTCGTGTTCAGCAAAGGCGACGGCGGCAGCGATTCGCAGAACACCCCGCCACCGCGCCTCACCGCGCCACGTGCGGTTTCAGATTTCGCGGGTTCGCAGAAGGCCGCCGGTTTCGTGCTTGCAAGCGTCACGACCAACGCCGTGTTCGAGCTTTCGATGCCGACCAACGCCGTCGTCATCGAGCCGTGGCTCAGACGCGGTGCGGCCAGCGATTCCGCGTTCGTGTCGTGCACCAACTCGTTCTTCCGGCTCGGCACCAACGCCGTGAATTCCGTGCGCATCGATTCGTCAGGCGCGCTCGCGTGGAACGCCGGATTTTTCAACTCCGAGCCGTTCGACATTCCAGACGGTTCGTCGGCGAGCGTCCTCGCGCCGTTGCACACCGCGTTGGGCGTGGTGCCGGAGAGCAACTGGAGCGCCGCGGGCGTGACGAATTCCTGCGTCTGGCACGCCGAAACGCGGAGCGGAATGCTCGTCACGTGGAGCAACGTCCTCGCCGGGCGCGCGGTCGGCAATCCCGTTTCTTTTCAGGTCGAGCTCAAACGCAACGGAGATTTCATCTACCGTCTGGATATCCCCGACGGCTCGGTCGTCTCGAATTTCGTCACCGGTGCGCAGCACGCGGGCGGAGGAGAAACTGCCGACCTTGGCGATGCGCTCGTCGGCCCGATGAAAATCGAGCTGCGCTGGAAATCCATCGCCGACTTCGATTTCAGCTCGTCCGATCAGGATTCCGACGATCTGAGCGACCGCGACGAAATTTTCGTTTACGGCACCGACCCGCTTTCGTCCGACACCGATCTGGACGGCGTCGCGGACGGCGCGGAAATTCTTTCCGGCACCGATCCGTTCGACCCGGACGAAAACGGCGACGGCGTCCCGGACGGTATCAGCGAATCAGAGTGGATTCATAACGCACTGTGGTTCACCAACGCATGCGAAACGGCCAAATCCATCACGATTACGTTGAACAATCCGGTTTCATCAGGAACGTCGGCGTCGTTTATGATTGGTGACCTTTGCATTCCGCTCCACACAAACGGATCGTGGAATCTGGGTTTGATTCCGGGAGAACTGTATCCGCCGGGTTGGCCTAAAAATTCACCATCGCAGTTTTACAAAACACCGGGACTTCTCCGAAGACCGACACCTCAATGACCATGAAAAAAGTTTTTTTGTCACACCGATTTTCGGTTGCAACACTCTGTTTCACGCTTCTCGTCGTTTGCGTCGTCGTTTTTTTATTCCGAGCGAGACAAGAAAATTATACAGTCACCGGTGTTTTCAGTGATTGCGGGAAATCGACCGTGGTCCATAAGATCGTGGAGGTTAAAGTTGATGGCAAATCATTCCGCGTTCAAGCGGATGTAAACGACAGAGGCGTCTCAACCGATGAATATGTCCGCAATATGATGAGTCTGGTTTCGAACTTTTTTTCCGAACTTGAATGGTCGGAGAGCAGGATGGTTGAGTTCTCGGAAACTGAAAGTGAAGTCGTAATCACATGGCCGGTTCCTGATGAGATGTCGAATGTTTGGTACCGAAGCGATTACGATCTGCGCATCGAAATCGACAAGGAAACAAAACAAATTCTCCGTGTTTCCGGCGGTTGAAATGACTCCTGGCAAGTGCCTTGTCGAACTCGAGGAATGTCTGCAACATCCGGTATTTCACCGCATAACGAATTCATCTCACTCAATATTGATCGATAATGAAAAGTGTGCTCAAAAGTGCATTTCTGCTCACAGTCGCGCTGACTGCTTGGCGTGCCTCCGCCATCGTGCAATCGATGACGCCGTCGCAGATATGCGACGCATACGATTCAGCGGTAGACGGTCTGTCTCAAAAACTTGCTTTGGAACCGGTGCTCGGCGATGCGGAAATACACGACGCCTGGCCGCCGGACAACGCAACGTTGCTCGATGCGGCCACGTTGCGCGCCGAATCTTCGATCGAAGCGCTTGCGGCACGCGTTTTCATTGACAGTTTCAAATCGTCCGTTGTAAGTCCTCCCGAAACCAACAAGGTTTGGCTTGTCACTTCATACGCTCAGTTGGATCGCTATTTTTACAAGCCGAGCGTTCCCGCATTGTTTCACATAAGACCAAGTCAAGCCGTGTATGATGCGTTGAATCCATACGTTGCGACAAATACCGCTGCGCTTGCTGATTTTCGCGCAATAGGATGCGTGCTGTATGGAGATGCTTTTGAAAACAATCTTGTCACTTCCTCGCAAAATGCTTTTGAAAACGGACAAGTCACTATAAAATGGGGGCGCTTGTATAAATCCCGAATGAACATTTATTCCCGATGCGACACAGTCGGCAACTCTTCAACGAACGCCATTGCTTACAGGCGATGGGAAAACTCGT
>JAZUJQ010000125.1:0-7683 GCA_045642845.1 Kiritimatiellia bacterium | reverse complement strand
CCGCGACGACTGGGACTCCGAAGGCCTGCTCAAAGTCGTGCGCACGCTCCAGCCGCACATCATCGTGGACAACCGCCTCGATCTCGCGGACTGGGAGGACGGCTGGGACTTCGCCACGCCGGAGCAGAACCGCGAAGCGGGCTGGGTCAAGATCAACGGCCGCCCCGTGCCGTGGGAGACCTGCCAGACGTTTTCCGGCAGCTGGGGCTACCACCGCGAAGAATCCACGTGGAAGAGCCCGTTCCAGTGCATCGAGTTCCTCATCCAGACCGTCGCGCACGGCGGCAACCTGATCATGAACGTCGGCCCGACGGCGCGCGGGGAGTTCGACGCGCGCGCGCTCGACCGTCTCGCGGCCTACGGCAAGTGGCTCGACCGCAACGGCGATTCCATCTACGGCTGCACCGCGGCGCCCGCGGAATTCTGCGCGCCGCCCAACACTCTTCTCACGTACAATCCCAAGACGAACCGTCTGTACATGCACATCATCGCGTGGACGTACGGCGCCATATCGCTGCCGTTCATCAACCGCGTGAAGTACGCGCAGTTCCTGCACGACAAGAGCGAACTTCAGTTCCGGTGGGCGCAGCTGCACCTGCCGGTCGTCAAGCCCGACGTCGAAATCCCCGTCGTTGAATTCATTCTCAAGTGATCAAACGAAAAGCGCCTTGAATCCCGGGGCGAACCAAAGAAAGGTGAAAATATGAAAAGTTCCGTACTTCCCGTCATCGTTCTGACATGCGCTTTGCTGCTTCCCGCCGGGGCCGAGACCGTGTCAGGACTCGAGTCATACGGGGATCTCACGCTCGTGGATTCGGTCGAATGCGCGACGGATTCGGCGCACGTTTTCCACGAATATCCGTCCGGAAATTCCTACGCCACCAACATCCTCGGCTCCGCCTGCCGCGCGATGGAACACGTTTCGCAGTCCGCCTCGTACTTTTCGTTCCGTCTCGGCGAGGGAAAGAACCTCGTGCCGGGGGACATGTACCTGCTCGTGGCGGAGTATCCCGACGACGCTCCGCGCACGGCGACCCTCCTGAACCGTGCGATGGATTCCCGCAACGGGTTCCACACCGGCGTCACGGTGGGAGACACGGTCAACGCCCACATCATTCCGCAGACGCACTGCGAATCGCTGTCGGTTCCGCTTTCGGGGGAATACCGCAGCATCGAACAGCTGATGATCCTCAACGAGAACGTGTACCCCTGCGACAGCACGAGCAACAATGATTTCCTCGATTCGGCGACCGACGGCTTCGACGTCGTTTTCCAGCTGTTTTCGAAGGAGGACGCGCCCGATTCACGCGGCGTGGCGATCCGCGCGCTGAAGCTTTACAAGGTCAATTCCGAGGAAGAGATCGCCGCGCGCATCAATTATCCCGCCGGCGCCCCGCGCCGCATGGTGACCTGGCGCGAAGAGATGTCCCAGGAGAGCGGTTACGCGATGAACGCCGACCGTTATCAGAACGCGCGCATCAAAACGCGCCTCATGAAGGCGCTCGGCGTCAACTGCTTTTCGCGCGACATGCTCGAGTTCGGCTACAACCAGTGGTGGGACGTCACGTGCGGCGGCAAGTATTCCCTCGGAGATTCATGGTACCGCCGGACCGAGGACTACTACACGAGTGAACTGGCCGTGTACGGAGAGGCCGGCGTCTACCTGATGCCGTACTACGAATACTCCGGCAGCCGCGGCACGAGCGGCCTCGGCTACAGCGAGTACCGCAAGGCCGTCCCGCTCTTCGATTCGATCAACACCAACACCCACCTCAACAAGTTCGTGCAGTCGTACAACGGCGCCGCAGGATCCAACGTCGACCTCACGGACCCGGCCGCCTACGAAGACTTCCGCCGCGTGCTCGACTGCACGATCGTCCGCTACAAGGATCAGGCGAATTTCGTCGGCGCGTGGATCCGCAACCGCGGTTCGATGCCCGTGAGCTTCAGCGACAACGCGCTCGAGCGTTTCTGCCGCGAGACGGGGCGCGACGTCGGCTCCGTCACCCGCGCTTCGATTCTCGCCGCCGCGAAGGAAACGGCCGGCAAACCGGGAATGTCCGACAGCGACGTGTTCCGCAATCTGATTTCGATGAACCAGCAGCCCGACATCTACAAGGAGTACCGCGCGTGGTGGTACGGCAAGCGGGCGGACTTCCTCTCCGACATGCAGCTGTACATGGAGACGAACAGCATCGCCGGCGCCAAGGTCTTCTTCTCCGGCGTGCCGGACGAAGCCGGCCTCATCGGCAAACTGGGCGATTACTACAACCAGTACGACGATTTCGTGGCGTGCCAGGACGCGGATGCGTGGCGCGCCGCCGGCGGCACGAAGAGCACCAAGTCCATCGGCGTGGCCGGCGGTTACGAATACCCGACGTTCTTCCTCGGCATGGACGAATGGACCTGGTATCCGTACGAATACAACCACGCGGCGCCCAAGGGCGATCCCCAGACCTACACGAACCGCACGAACGTGGCGATCACGTATCCCTACAACACGATCTACACGTCCGTGACCCCGGGCGTCGGCGACCAGTACCGCAACGGCTCCGGCGATCTGTTCTTCTCACGCCATTTCTGCCTCTACGAAGGCTGCGGCAACAATGCTTCCGACGACGCCGTCAACGGGTATTTCACCTGCGAAATGGACCGCGCCGACCGCGCGTCGATGCTGCCGGAGCTCTACGCCGTCGCCTACCAGGATCCGACGGTCATCGGGTTCCTTCAGGGCAACCATCTGGCCCGCAATTTCCCGTCCGTGTTCCGCGAATTCAACGAGAACTTCCTGTCTCTGCCCGCCGTGAAGGGCAGGGTGCTGCAGGGCGGCGGCTGGGGCAACGGCGACGTGACCATCCGCAAATACGAAGTTGACGGCGAACAGTATTACGCCGTCGTCAACCTCTCAAGCGCCCCGGTGGCGTCCGCATGGCACTACATCACGGACGACAATTCCGTCTCCAAACTCTACGAGACGGTGAGCGGAACCGAGCACGCCGTCGGCTCCGGCTACATGCGCTACGAGCTCGAGCCTTACCAGCTGCTCTGCTTCTCGACCGTCAAACCCGGCACCGCCGCGCTGTCCGCTTCGATTTCGTCTTCGAACGTCACCGAATCGTCCGCGACCGTTTCCGTCGCGTTGACCGCGGTCCCCGAAGGCGAAACGGCGACGGTCACGCTGCGCTACTGGGCGGGCGGCTGCGAAGACGCCGCCGTCACGATGCCGTCGCAGTCGTTCACCGGCGCCGGCACCGCCACGTTCACGCTTTCCGGTCTCGCGGACGGGACTCTCCACTACGCCGAAGCCACCGTGGCCGACGGCGTCTCCAAACCGATAACCCGCACCTCTTCGTTCACGACCGTCGCCATGGCGGCGCCCGTCTTCGGGGAATCCTCCGCGTCGGTGTCGACCAACGGCACTTCCGCGGTCATCTCCGTCACCGTGACCGAAGTGACGACGAAGCCCGCGACGCTTTCGCTTCTGCTCGGCTCACGCGTGCTCGCCAGCTGGGACGTTTCGGAGCCCGGTTCGTACGACTTCACCGCGCCGGTCGTTCCGTGTTCGACCAACGGCTATTCGTTCATCGCCGTCGCCGGCGGCCGCACCAACGTCCTTTCGGGGACCTTCGAATCCCGCGTCTACACCGAATGGTTCCGCGTCGAGTTCGGTTCCGGCTCCGTGGTGTGCGACGGCACGTGGACTCTGCCCGCGACCGGCACCGCCGAGCTCGCGCTTACCAACGGCGTGAACGCCTACGTCTTCAAAGCCGTCGATGAGCTCCGCTACGTTCCGTCGGCTCCGAGCGAGTCCGGCGCGAACGTGGACGTCAAGGGCCGTGTCATGGTCTGCTCCGGTTCGGCGCCGGCGTCCGTTCCGGAAGGCGCGAAGGCGGGGTTGTATTTCGACGGCCCCGGCGCGATCGAGGTTTACGGCTACGGCGCGAACGGCTGGCGCCCGCTCGCTGGCGCTCCCGCGCTCACCGAAGGCGAATGGGTCGATTACGCGTTCGAGTTCGACCTCGGCGCGCAGACGGTCACCTATTCGATCGGCGGAAACGTCCTGACACCGGCGCAGCCGTTGCCCGTGGCGGTCGATCAGGTCAACGCCGTCCAGTTCAGCGGCAGCGGCGCGATTTCGAACTTCCGCGGCGCGTACTACTCGATGCAGGCGGTGACTCCGCCGATCGAAATCATCAAGCCGGTGTTCGACGGCGTGGGCGGCGGAATCTCCTCCGGAACGCGCGACACTCCGCAGGGAACGGTCGAAACGTTCTCGCTCACCATCACCAATCCCGTCAAGGGCGCGTACTACACGGTGTTCACCGCCGAGACCCTGCCCGGACCGTTCCACGCCGATTCCGATTCGGTCCGTTACGCGGAGGATCTTTCGACGCTCACCTTCACGGTCGACGCCGACACCCCCGCCAAATTCCTCCGGATCGTCGCTTCGGACGAACCGTTCGCCGCCGGCGACGAACTCTGATCCGCCTCCCGGCGCCGGGCGTCACGCCGCCCGGCGCCCCCGCTTGAACAAGAAACCCGATTTCAGACGCGTTTTCAGTGGTCGGCATCTTGCGTCTGTAAGGTGCGCCGCGCGATCAACGACTTGTCGAACGCGCTACTGACAATCGTTCGTGCGCGCGGCTTGATCGCGGAATGCTCCGATGCAACCCGTCGTGAAAGCGGGAAAATTCCGCGTGCGTCCGGCGATGCCGGTCAGGCGGGCAGGGCGGAAGAAGCGGCGGCCTGGGCGGCGGTGGCTTTTTTGAGTTTCCGGCGTTCGATGACTATCACCGGAAGGGAAGCGATGGCGGTGATGATGTCGGAAATCGGGATGGCCAGCCAGATCGCGAGAATCTTGTCGTCCATGAAGTGCGGCAGGATCCACACGACGGGCAGCAGCACGACGCACTGACGCAGGATCGACAGCAGAATTGCGGTGCGCGGACGGCCGACCGACTGGAAATAGGTCGTGGCGATGATGTTCACGAAGATCGTCCAGACCATGATGTTGGAAATGCGCAGGGCGAAAGCGGACGCCGCCACGGCGTTTTCATCCGCGGCGAACGCCCGCGAAAGCGTGGCGGGCAGAAGTTCCATTATCACGAACGCGCACAGCAGGCACATGGCCGTGATTCCCGTTCCGATGTCCAGCGCGCGGCGCACGCGGGCGTAGTTTTTCGCGCCCCAGTTGAAGCCGATTATCGGCGCCAGGCCCTGCTGCACGCCCTGCGTGGGCATGTGGAACATGAACGCGATCGCGTTCGAAATGCCGAAGGCGCAGATCTGGATCGTTCCTTCTTCCGGCGTGCCCGACCAGCGCGTGAACGCATGGTTGAGCGAGAAGCAGATCAGCGCGCCCATCATCTGCATGAGGCAGGGGGAAAGTCCGATGGACAGCGCGCGCGGCGCGAGGTCGCGGTAAACGCGGATCCTGCATGCGCGCAGTTTGACGACCGGATGCCCGAAGACGTAATGGCGGAACGCGGACGCGCAGGCGACGATCATCGCGATGTTCGTCGCCCAGGCCGCGCCGGCCACGCCCATTCCGAATTTGAAAATGAAAATCGGGTCGAGAATCAGATTCACCGCGAAACCGACGATCATGGCGCGCATCGACTGCAGCGGCGAACCTTCGGCGCGCATCGTGGCGGAGAGTCCGAACGCCAGATGCGAAAAGATGTTGAAGAATATCGTGATGTCCAGATACTGCCTGGCGAAACCGATCGTCTCGGGCGTGGCGCCGTCGGCGCCGGCCATCAGGGAGATGATCGGGCCGATGCCGAAGAAATACATGAGCGGCGGGAACAACAGACCGAAAAGCACTTTGAGCGCGACGCACTGGCCGAGCGCGCGTTCCGCTTTGACGGTGTCGCCTTCGCCGAGCGCGATCGAAAGCACGGCGGACGAACCCATGCCGATCAAGACGCCGATCGCCGCGAGAGCGCCCATGACGGGGAAGGTGAGGGCGATGCCGGCTATCGCGTCCGGACCGCATCCCTGGCCGATGTATATGCGGTCGACGATGTTGTAAAGCTGGTTGAGCGTCATCGTGACCAGAGCCGGCCACGCATACCGGAACAACAGCGGCAGAATGTACCCCGACCCCAGATCCTTCAGCTTTTTTGAACGTGCATCCTCGTTTTGCATGGGCGCGGAAGTCTAGTATTTCGCATTTTTCAAGTCAATTTGACCGGATGCGCGGACGAGTGCGGCCGGCGCCCGGCGACCGGTTCGCGCACGTTGGGCAGGACAAGCGGGACGGGTAGGACGCGTAGGACGGCGGTGACAAGAGCACGGGGTGCTTTGGCGCGGGTTGGAAAAACTCCGACGGCTGCCAAACATGCTCCGCTACCGCTGCGCCCTGCTTCGCGGCGTTCAGCCGGAGAATTTTGGTGCGATGTTTATGCTTGCCGTACCCAAGACTTGCCGAGCGCGAGCGAGGCGCATCCGTGAAATCCGTGGTTCATTTTACGTCATTTTCAATTCCGTGAGCGCCGAATCGGCGTCGCGTGGCGAAAACATTCGGCGGAGCGGTAGCGGGAGCGACACGGATCGTAGTTTCTTTCAAACGTGGCAATGGCGCTGGGTGGCACGGCTGCGGGGTAGCGTTGTTTCGTCCGCATTTCGGCGCCGTGTTTTGTTAGAATCACCGACGCAATCAAATGAAAGTTCCGTCATCGTTCGGTTTCGACTCCGCCAGACTCACCGCGGTGTTCGACGCGCGCTGGATAAAGCCGGTGCCGTCGGGCATAGGCGTCGTCGCGCGCGAGCTCGCTTTGCGTCTGCCGCTGGAATTGCCGGACCGCAATTTCGTGTTTCTCTGCGGCGACAAAGCGGTGCGCGATTCGCTTGCGGCGGCGTTGCCGCCGGAAGCCGCGGGCCGCGTCGCCACTCTCACGCTGCCGTACGGACCGCTGTCCGCCAAAAACCAGCTTCTGCTTCCGGCGGTTCTGCGCACGCTCGGGGCCGACGTCTATCATTCTCCGAACTTCATGCCTCCGTTCACGGCGTTCCCGTGCCATCGGGCCGGACGGATCCTCTGTTTCTGCACGATCCACGATCTCATTCCTCTCGTGGTGCCGGATTACGCGCCGTCGTCCAAAACTTCGCGTATGCGGCGGCTTTACCGTTTTCTCATGCGCCGGACGGCGGTTTGTTCGGACGTGCTTTTCACCGACAGCGAGTGTTCGCGCCGCGACATAGTTTCCGCGCTTTCGCTGGACGATCGCGACGCCGCGCGCGTGCGCGTCGCCACCCTGGGCGTGGACGACGCCTTCCGCGCCGCGCCGCACGCTCCCGTGAAGGCGGTGTCCGACACCGCGCCGCGCACGCTCCTTTACGTCGGCCGGATGGATCCGTACAAGAACGTGCCCGCGCTCGTCGAATCTTTCGCGCTCGCCCGCGCCGCGCTGCCGTTCCCGCTGCGCCTCGTCGTCGCCGGCGCATGCGATCCGCGCTATCCGGAAGCGCAGGACAAAGCCCGTGCGCTCGGCGTCGCGGACTGCGTCGATTTCGCGGGCGCCGTGCCGTTTTCGCGGCTCGTCGAACTTTACCGCACGGCGGATCTGCTCGTGCATCCTTCGCGATACGAAGGATTCGGGCTGCAGATAGCGGAAGCGATGGCGGCGGGACTGCCCGCGGTCTGCACGGACGGCGGCAGCGCGCCCGAGGTCCTGACGG
>JAZUJQ010000124.1:0-3316 GCA_045642845.1 Kiritimatiellia bacterium | reverse complement strand
TGATGTAGCCGTTGCGGAACGGGATTTCTATTCCCTCGAGCTCGTACGCGCGGCAGAGCTTCTCGGTGAGCCGCAGACCGCCGCGGTATTTCTCCGGAACGTTGCCCACGAGAAACATGAGCGTCATCGGCTGGCATTGCCGCACGTCCCCGCCCTCGCCTATGTCGAACGCGCACCCGGCGTTCGCCGCCACGTTTCCGTCGCCGGTGCAATCGAACACGATCTTTCCGAGATACGCGCCGCGCCCGCCGCGGTTTTCGACGACGACGCCCGTGACGCGTTTCCCTTCGGTCAGAGTCCGCGCGAAACACGTGTCGAAGAGCACCGTGACGCCGGCTTCCTTCATTTTCGTTTCGAGAACGACCTTCATCGCCTCGTACTGGAACGAAATGTCCCAGAAGCCGCCCCACGCGCCGCGCGCCTTGAGAGCGTCGATAAGCTCCCGCATTACGCCGGTCTTGTTCGCGTTGTCGAACAGCGGATTCATGAACCCGGTCGTCCACGCGCCGCCGAGGCAGTTGAAGCGGTCCAGCAACAGCGTCTTCGCGCCGCCGCGCGCCGCCGAAAGCGCGGCGCCGCACCCTGCGGGACCTGCGCCGACGACCACGACGTCGTATTCCCCGAGCACCGGGGTTTCAAGCGTTTCCTTCACGATTTGCATGACGTGTTCTCCTCTTTTCACTGCAGCAGGGTGACGATTCCGCAGCCTGCGGCGGAATCGGAAAGATCAGCGCCCCAGACCATGCGTCCGGAACCGTCCGGTCCGCCGTCGACGAGGACGAGGTTGCACCCGAACGACGCGCCGCACGCCGGCGTGAAGCCCGGGATTTCGGACCACGGGATGCGCAGTCTGTAGACCGTTTCAGTGCCTTCGCGGCTGAAATCGACCTGATAGACGGAAGAATCCTTCGCGAGCTGGCCGGACTTGAGTCCGAGCGAATGTTTCTTCGGACGGAACAGCGTGGTCCTGCCCGAACCGCCGCCGGGATCGGCCAGCGAAAGATACCAGCGCTCCTGTTCGCCCGTCGGCGCGCCCTGCGAATCGAGTTTCGGGAACAGCGCCACGGCGAGCATGTCGCCTCCGAACGCCTCCTCGCCGTCTTCGCTCACGATCGCGACGGGCCGGTCGGCGGCGTCCTCGACCGTGCACGAAAGCACGAGCGCGTCATCGTCCCACGAGAACTCGGCTATGCCGCCGAACTTCGCGGGATCCCACTCGTAGCCGCCCTCGCATTTGATCTGGTTGTCGCAGAGCAGCGGAATCTTCAAACCGCTCCCGCCGTCGCCGCCGTCGCGGCCAGCGAACGCGGCGAAATCGGTTCCGCGGTAAAGCGAAAACGACGCGTTGTCGCAGAGGAAAGAACCGTCGCCGTCGCCGACGGGCGAAAGCGTGACGCTCTTCGTGTCGGGGCGCGTGTCGAAGCGCTTGGCCAGATAACGCCAGCTTCTGCTCCCTTGGTTTCCGATCGAAAAGATGCGCAGCGCGATGTAGTTGCGCTTCGTTCCGTCGGCGTATTCCTCGCTCACGTTGGAGCCGCAGAACATTCCGTCGGACTTCATCCAGCAGGTGTACAGATAGCTCTGCCCCGGCACCGGGATTTCCAGGTTCTGCCAGCTGGACTTGTACGCGCCCTTGCCCGAGCCCTCGAACTTCATCGCCTTGTTGCCGGCGTCTCCGGGCATCGGCGCCGCCACGGTTTCGTGCGCACCGCGCCAGATTTTTCCGTCGCCGTCGAACCCGGAGTCCTTGACGAGGTTGCCCGCCGACGACGGATCGATCACGTAAAGCGCGAACGGACGCGACTGCGCCGCGACGCCGTCGACGGACACCTCCATCGAGAGTTTCGCGACGCCGCCGATTTTCGCTCCGGGTTTCACACGGTACGCGATTTTTAACGATTCGCTTTCGCCCGGACGGAGCGTGACTTCCTCGGTCGCGGCTCCGCCCCAGACCGCGGCTTCGGGAGCGATGCGCAAAGTCTTCGTTTCGGCGAAAGGATTCGTCACGGCGACCGGCACGGCGATTTCGCCGCCGGACTCGGCGACGACCTGCGGTTCCGCCGCGGGGATTTCCGAAACGCCGATGCGCAGCGCCGCGCAGAGCTTCAAGGCGTCGAGATCGACGTTTTCGACGATCACCGGCATGTCGCCGACGACGATCTTCCCGTCTTCGGACGGCGTCGTGTTTCCGAGATAATCCGTGACGATCGGGCCGTCCGTCGCCGGTGCGGCGGGAAGTGCGATTTCCCGGCCGGTTTCGCCGGGCGCGGAGACGAACGCGACCGCCTTGCCGTCGCGCTCGAAAAGCTGCACGGGGCATCCGTCGAAATAGAACTTGCCGACGGGATCCGCGTAGGCGAGCTTCTCCTGCACGACAGCGAGGGTCACTGCGACGGGACGCGGATTCCTGGAATCGAGCAGATAGCTCCAGTTGCCGCACGGATCGGGCGAGCCGCCGAAATAAACGATCATTTTCGCGCCGGCGCAGAGTTCGTCCGGCCAGCGCGTCATCACGTGATGGCACTGCAGAACGGATTTCGACAGCGCGTCCTTCGGGGACATGTTCCACGTGGACATCCCCTTCGCCGTCTCGTTGTCCGACGCGCCGACACTGCCGTCGAGCCCGCGCAGCGCCAGATCACGCCAGGCGGTCGCGACTCCGTCGTAGTTGGAATAGTGCACCGGCAGCAGATCGATCCATTCGCCGACGCCGGCGTTGAGGCAGTCGACGAGATAATTGTGCGGCCAGAGGCCTCCGGCCAGCTGGCAGACGAAACCGTCGTCGACGGCCTTCACCGTCTTGTACCCGGTCTTGCAGATTTCCACGTACTCACCGACCGGATCCTTGCACTTTGATCCCGGCACGATTTCATTGAGCCATTCGAAACCGTAAAGTCCGCCCGCGTAGCGCTTCGCGAGCATTCCGAGCGTCTTGGACCACTTGTCCAGATCGAACGGCGAAGGCTCGTAGCGCGTGGCCCACATGCCCTCCGGCAGCACGCGCGCGGGGGGATCGTAGAGGCAGATCCACGGAGCGATCTCGTGCGCGGAAGTGACGGCGACGGCGGTGTCGAGACGGTCGAGCAGCCAGACGTTCTCGGCCGGCTCGATGTCGCGCCACGAAGTGAACAGGCGCGCGTACGAAAAGCCGAGCCGCGCGCCGAGCGCGGCGGTGTCGTCGTCGTAAACGTTCGTCATGCCGAACGGCGTGCGGCGTCCTGCCTCGCGCCTGAACTCCGGAATCGTGCCGAAGAAGCAGTACTCGCGTCCGACGCCCGCGACGTCGAGCGTCCCCGAGAAGCAGCCGCGCGCGGAG
>JAZUJQ010000123.1:0-1844 GCA_045642845.1 Kiritimatiellia bacterium | reverse complement strand
GGAGCCGTAGCGGAGCATGTTTGACAGCCGTCGGAGTTTTTCATCCCAACCAGCGCACAAGCCATCCGCGCCTTGGCCGCCGCCGTCCTACGCGTCCCACCCCCGTGCGCGGCCGTCAGTCGTGACGGAGTGCGACGATGGGGTCGAGCTTCGCGGCGCGCAGGGCGGGGTAGATGCCGAAGACCATTCCGACGAGCACGGAGATTCCGAAGGAAAGGAACAGACTCCACATGGTGACGATGGTCGGCATCCCGGCCACGACCGTGACGAGTTTCGGGATGCCGAGACCGACGGCGACGCCGAGCAGGCCGCCGATCGCCGAAAGCACGAGCGATTCGACGAGGAACTGCATCACGATCTGCGGGCGGCGGGCGCCGATGGCGCGGCGGATGCCGATTTCGCGCGTGCGTTCCGTGACGGACGCCAGCATGATGTTCATGATGCCGATGCCGCCCACGAGCAGCGAAATGCCGGCGATGGCGCCGAGCACGACGGCGAACGTGCGTTTGGTGGCTTCGGCCTGGCGGAGCAGAGCGAGCGGCACCGACACGGTGTAATCCTTTTTTTTGTGGAACGTTTCGAGCATGCGGACGACGGCGTCCGCGACGGCTTCGACGCGTTCCTCGGACACGACGTTCACGAGGATGCGGTGGAGTTCGACCTGTTCGCGCACGTGGGAACCTGAGGCGTTTTTCACGAAAAGATCTCCGAACCTTTCGCGGGCGTTGCCGAGAGGAATGTAGGCGTCGGTCTGCGCGTCCGGGGTCTGCACCGCGCCCTCGCCCGCGGTTTCGCTGCGCACCACGCCGACGACCTGGTAGGCCTGGCCGCCGATCGTCAGCGTTTCGCCGACGGCGTGTTCTTCGGCGAGGAGGCGGCGCGCGCCGTATTCGGTGAGCACCGCCACGGCGGCTTTTTCGGCGGAGTCGCGTTCCGTGAGCGTGCGCCCGGCGAGGACGTCGCGCTTCACCAGCCCGAACCAGCGGTCGGTGGTCGCCACGAGCCGCAGATCGAGCGTGCGCTTGCCGAGGCGTCCGGACTTTTCGAGCAGTTTCACGGGAACCGTTTCGGCCACGCACGGAATGGTTTCCGCGATGCGCGCTTCGTCGGCGTAGAGCAGACCGTAGATGGAAAGCCGCGAAACCTGCGAGCTGTTCTGGTCGTCGACCGGTTTGGCGGCCGACAGCATGATGTTGCGGCTGCCGAGTTTGCGGATCTCGCGCAGCGCTTCTTCGCTGGCGCCTTCGCCGATGGCGAGCATCGCGATGACGCTGCCGACGCCGAAAACCAGACCGAGCATCGTCAGGAACGAACGAAGCTTGTGCAGAAGCAGGTTCTTGACGCCGAGTTTGACGTCGCGCACAAGCCGTACAGCGGATTTTCCGTTCATTCCGGGCCGTCTCCGGTCAGTTCATGTCCTCGGGATCGACGACGAGGTTGTCGAGGATGTACTGTTTGCGTTCCTTCGAGTTGTCGCCCATGTAGAACTCGATGGTGTCGCGCACGTGCCGGTCGTGGTTGACGTCGACGGGCGTGAGGCGCATGTTTTCCCCGATGAATTCGCGGAATTCCTCCTTCGAAACTTCGCCGAGACCTTTGAAGCGCGTGATTTCGGCCGTTTTGCCGATCTGCCCGACGGCGGCGTCGCGTTCGCGTTCGTTGTAGCAGTAGAAGTTTTTGTCCGCGTTCTTTTTGTTCGACGAGCGCACGCGGAAGAGCGGGGTTTCCAGGATGTAGAGATGCCCCTCCTTCACGAGACGGTCGAAGAACCGCATGAAGTACGTGATCATCAGATTGCGGATGTGAAGACCGTCCACATCGGCATCCGTCGCGAGGATCACGCG
>JAZUJQ010000122.1:0-3203 GCA_045642845.1 Kiritimatiellia bacterium | reverse complement strand
CCCGAGCTGAACGCCAGCCCGGAAACGTGCTATTTCAGGAACATGATCGCGCGCGATCTGCTCGTGGCGCGGTTCGTCAAGGCGCTTCCGCAGTGGGACGGGAAAAACTTTTCGGTGACCGGCGGCAGCCAGGGCGGTTTTCAGGCGATCGCCGTCGCCGCGCTCGACGGCGCGGTGACTTCGGTCTCGGTCAACGCACCGTGGCTGTGCGACCTCGGCGGCGCGGAGACGTTCGGACGCATCCGCGGATGGCTGCCGGCGTGGACTCCTGCGCTCGGGTATTTCGACACCGTCGCGTTCGGGCGCCGCGTCTCCTGCCCGGTCGCGATCGAACGCAGCGGTCTGGCCGACGGCACGTGTCCGCCCGCCGGCGTCACGCTGCTCTACAACGCGCTGCGCGGCGAAAAGTCGATCCGCTACGTGCAGAATTCGACGCACTTGGATTTCGGCGCGATTCCGCAGGAACTTCAACAACAAACAATCGCAAACGTCAAGTGATCCAACGATGAAAAAAACGACCACGCCCGTATTCCGTCTGGCTTCGGCTCCGGCCGAACTCAAGCCCGCGCTCAAAGCTGTCGCCGCGTTTTATCCCGCGCTTCGCGGCGGAGCCGACGCTCCGGCGGTTTCATTCAAGAAGAACGCCGACGCCGCCGCGCCGTCCGCGGCGATGCCGGACAAAAACGGATGGTGCGTTTCGTACGGCTCGAAAACGCATGCGCTGCGCCTTCTGGGCCAGCTGCTTTCCGGCACGCTCGGTCCGATTGAAAACCGTCCGTTCGAGTCGGTCGGCGTGATGATCGACTGCTCGCGCAACGCGGTGCGCACGGTGCCGTATCTCAAAACCGTGTTCGCGCGCCTCGCGCTGCTCGGTTACAACCAGGTGATGCTTTACTGCGAGGACACGTACCGTCTGCCGGGCGAGCCGTTCTTCGGAATGCACCGCGGCGCGTACACCGCGGCCGAAGTGCGCGAGCTCGACGATTACGCCTTCGCTCTCGGAATCGAGCTGGTGCCGTGCATCGAGACGATCGGCCACCTCGAACAGATCTTCCGCTGGGCCCCGTACCGCGACATCAACGACTGCGGCGGCATCATCCTCGCGGGCGAAGAGAAGTCCTACGCGCTCATCGAAAAGATGATCGAATTCTGGTCGTCGAACGTCCGTTCGCGCAAGATGCATCTGGGCATGGACGAAGCCTGGGGCATCGGCACGGGCAAATACAAAAAGCTCAACGGCGAGCGCAAACCGTTCGACATCATGGGCGACCATCTCGTGAAGCTCCGCGAGATGTGCGCGAAGCGCGGTCTCAAGCCGTACATGTGGTCCGACATGTGGTTCCGCGATTTCGGCAACGGGAACTTCTACGACAACATGGAGATCGAGATGCCCGAGGAATGCCGCAAGCGCATTCCCGGCGACGTCACGCTCTGCTACTGGGATTACTATTCCGACAGCGAGGAGAAGTACGCCAAGCGCATTGCGGGACATCTGCGCGCCAACGGCACGGTCCAGATGAGTTCGGGCGTGTGGACGTGGGGAATGTTCTGGCACAGCATGCGCCACACGATTGCGAACGCCACGCCGTGCATCGCGGCGTCGCGCAAGGCCGGCGTCAAGGAACTGCTTTTCACGATGTGGGGCGACGACGGCGCGTTCTGCGATTTCGAGAGCGCGTTCTCCGGGCTCGCGTACTGCGCGGAACTCTGCTACACGGGTTCGGCGGATTACGACGTGCTCCGCCGCCGCTACGCCGCGCTCTGCGGCGGCGCGTCCTACGAGGCGGTCGCCGCGCTCGGCGCGTGGGGCGAATACGCGCTCACGTCGCTCGTGTGGGAGGATCCGATGATGTTCCTCTGCCAGTCGTATCTGCTCAAGCACGAGATCTGGGTCAACCACGACAAGGTGAAGTGGGAGGAGCTTTTCAACGGTTTCAAGACCGTTTCGAAGACTCTCGCCAAGGCCCCGGCGCCCGCGTGCGGCTGCGGCGGCAGCATCGCGTTCGCCCGCGCCGTCGCCGGTGTCGCGCTTTCCAAGATGACCCTGTTCAAAGCGCTTGTTTCCGCACGTCCCGCGACTCCGGCCGCGCGCCGCGCGGCCGTGAAGAAGGCTCTGCCCGCCGCCCGCGCGCTCGTCAGACACAGCCGCGCTTTCGAGGTCGAAATGCGCAAGGTCTGGATGGCGCAGAACAAGCCGCAGGGCTCCGAGACGATCCAGATCCGTCTGGCCGGCGCCACCGCGCGCGCCGAGGAAGCGTTGCGCCGCTACACGGAATTCGCCGCCGGCAAGGCCGCCGATCTGCCTGAACTGGTCGACGTTCTGTCGGCCGTGGATCTGGACTGCTCCTGCAACGGCGGCTGGGCGCGGCTTGCCCACGGCACCGTCATTTCGTAAAATCAAAACGTCAAACAAAAAACAACCATTCCATGAAAAAAATCAACGTAACCATCTGGAACGAAAACATCCACGAAGTCGATCCGGGGGACTTCGGCAAACTGATCCGCACGTTCTACCCGAACGGCATCCACAACGCCCTCAAGGAAGGACTCGCCGCCGACGATCTCGAAATCACGGCCGTGTCGCTCGACATGCCCGAGCAGGGGCTGCCCGACGAACTTCTCGCGAAGACCGACGTCCTGTTCTGGTGGGGCCACGCCGGACATCATCTCGTCAAGGACGAACTCGTCGACAAGGTCCAGAAGCGCGTTCAGGAGGGCATGGGTCTGGTCGTCATGCACTCCGGCCACTACTCGAAGATTTTCCGCCGCATGCTCGGCACGTCCTGCTCGCTCCGCTGGCGCGAATGCGGCGAAAAGGAGCGCGTGTGGGTCGTCGATCAGCAGCATCCGATCGCGGCCGGCGTGCCCGAAACCTTCGTCATCCCGCACACCGAGATGTACGGCGAGCCGTTCATGATTCCTCCGGAGGCGCACGTGGTGTTCATGTCGTGGTACGAAGGCGGCAACGTCATGCGCAGCGGCGTGACCTTCCAGCGCGGCGCGGGCCGCATCTTCTACTTCGCTCCGGGCCACGAAACCTTCCCGATCTACCGTCAGCCCGAAGTGCTCAAGGTGCTCGGCAACGCAGCGCGCTGGTGCGCCGCGTCCCTGCCGCCGCAGAAGACCAACTGCTGGGACTGCGATCCGGCCAGGGAAACCGTCTACACGCAGAATCCTCTCGCGAAGGTCGACACCTCGAAGCT
>JAZUJQ010000121.1:0-1997 GCA_045642845.1 Kiritimatiellia bacterium | reverse complement strand
GACCGAGCAGCCGTCGATGCCTTCGACGGCTCGCGCGGCGTATCCGCCGGTCGCGCACAACGCGGTTTTGCGTCCGACCTTTTTCCTGATGAACGAGAAAATTTCCCGCACGGCGCCGCGGTGGGCGTGCAGCGCGCCGAGGATCATGGCGTTTTCCGTGCTGTCGCCCCACGGCGGGATTTTACCGGCCGTGAGATCCACTTCCGGAAGCTTCGCGGTCTTTTCGTGCATGTACGACGACATGAGCGGAAGTCCGGGCGCGATGAGACCTCCGATGTACGCGCCGCGCTCGTTCACCACGTCGAAGGTGAGGGCGGTGCCGAAGTCGGCCACCGCCACGGGCGCGCCGTGGCGCGCGACGGCGCCGACGGCGTCGCAGAGACGGTCCGCGCCGATCTGTTCCGGATGCGGATAATCGATGCCGATCGGCAGTTCCGTGCGGCACGTCAGAAATTCCGGCGTGAAGCCGAATTCGTTTTGCAGAAACGACGTCCAGATTTCGTCGCGCACCGGCACGACGCTGGCGATGAGCGCGGCGGACGCGCGGTCGGCGCCGATGCCGTGCAGCGCTTCGAGCATCGCCGGAAGATTCGTGATGCCGCCGCGCACCGCGCGGATGTCCGAAACTTTTCCGTTCCGCCACAGCCCGATCGAAGTCGATGTGTTCCCGATGTCGACGAGCAGCACCGGACCTCGTTTTGTTTTCGAAACGGCCTTTTTCATCGTCCGTATGCGACCATGGCGGCCGCGGCTTTGTCGAAGTAAAGATCGAGGTAGTCCGGCGCGAACGCGGAGGCGTGCGGATAGAGAAAGCAATTGCGCGCGGAACGCAGCGGGGAATCCGCGGCAAGCGGTTCGGACGCGAAGACGTCCAGCACGGCGCCCGCGAGACGGCCTCCGTTCAGGGCGTCGGCGAGGGCGCGTTCATCGACCGCGTTGCCGCGCCCGAAATTGTAGAAAAAAGCGGACGGCTTCATCAGCGCAAGCCGTGCCGCGGAAACGAAACCGTCGGTTTCCGCGCCCGACGGAAGGAAGCATGCCACGTGATCCGCAAGCGGCAGAAATTCGTCGACGCGCGAAGCGGGCGCGGTTTCAACGCCGTCGGCGGCGCGTCCGGAACGCGTGACGCCGATCGTGCGCGCGCCGAACGGGCCGAGCATTTTCGCGAGCGTCCGTCCGATGTTTCCGCAGCCGAGGATGAGCACGGTCGATCCGGCGAGCCGGCGGGCGGACGCGAAGTTTCCGCGCGGCCACGCTTCGCCGCCGGGCGCGCGCATGGCGGAAGCGGACTGCAGGAGTCCGTGCGAACAGGCGAGCATCGCGCCGAGCGCGGTTTCGCCCATGATCGCGCCGTGGAACGAGCCGTAGTGCATTTCGACCTCCGGCGGCGGGGTCACGCGGAAATAATCACGGCCCGCGGCGGGGGTGCAGACGTGGCGCAGTCCGGGCGCGAGCGCGAACCACTCCTGTTTGAACGTCCAGACGAACACCGCGGTCGCGAGGGGCAGAAGCGAAACGAACTCCGCCTCATTGCGGCAAACGCGGACCGGACGGTCCGCGTTTGCGGGGAGGATCCGGTCGAACCGCGCGATCTGGGCGTCGGTGGGCCGGAAACACGGGACTTTGTTCTCGAGGAAAACGAGAATCATTTCGCCTCGTTGCCGATCTTGCGGGCGCGGGTCGGATGATCGAGATCGATTCCGAGCGAGACGCCCGTCGAGGCGAGCAGATTCCAGCCCGCGCCGAGGCGGAGGGCCCAGTCGAAGTCCGGCACGGACGGGATGCGGATCGTCTTGAACGGCGTTTCGCGCGACGAGATGCAGACGACGTTGCAGCCGACTTCCTTCGTGAAGATTTTCTCCATGAATTCGAATTCGGTCTCGAACGGTTCGATGAACACCACGGTGTCGTTTTCACGCATGATCTCCTCGGGACCGTGCAGCGCGATCGTGCCCTCGAGATAGCCCGAAGGAATGCGGACGATTTCGTTCGTCTTG
>JAZUJQ010000120.1:0-3450 GCA_045642845.1 Kiritimatiellia bacterium | reverse complement strand
GGCTCGCATATTCCGTCGCGGACACGCTCGAAAAACGCGCCGCGCTGATCAACTCGTATCCGCTTGAATCGGTCACGGTCCATCCGCGCACCGGTGAGCAGATGTACGGCGGCACCGTCGATCTGGAGCGCTTCCACGCCGCGTTGCATCTGCTCAAAGCGCCTGTGATTTACAACGGCGATGTCTTCACGGCCGAAGACGCGCGCCGCATCCTCAAACGATTCCCGGCCATTTCGGGAATCATGATCGGCCGAGGCCTCTGCCGCAACCCGTGCCTCGCGGAGGAAATTCTGAACGGTGGAATCGACGACGGCGAAAAACGCCGCCGCGCGGCGGCCTTCGCGGAAACGCTCGCGGAACGCTACGCGCGGGAACTCTGCGGTCCAGCGCCACTGATGGGCCGCCTCAAAGAACTGTGGGGCTATCTGCACGCTTCGTTCGAAACCGGCGACGACGGACTCAAACGCATCCAGCGCTCCCGCACGCCCGACGAACTCTTCGCCGCGATCGAATCACTGATCTGATGTCCGCTCCCGCCGTCACGGCAACGGCGCCTCGGCCGTCCTGCGCGAAATCTCCTTCGAAGAAGAATCGCATTCAGGACTCTGGAAAACAAATTCCGCCGCGTACTTCGACTGCCCGGAGATACCGCGCAAACACGGACTCGTCCGCTCGCTCCGCGGCAACGCCGCCGCGTGGCGGTGTCTGGACTACGACACCGATGGGCGCGCGGTCATTTCCATCGAACAGCTCAACGGCTCAGGATTCCCCGGCGACGGCGACTACACCATTGAAACGCTTCCGCAGTGCGACTGCGCCGTCACGCTTTTCGACTACACGCCGCTCGCCGGCGACTCGGACCACCCCGACGATCTCGGCGCCGCGCGCACCGAAACGCGCTTCGTCCGGCAGGACGGCGCGCTCATCCTCGTCGCCCGCACGTGGCACGTTTACGAACACGTCTCCGTGAACGGCCTTCCCGCCGTGAAACACCGCGTCATACGCGCCTGCTCGCAGACGGCGGAAACGGACGACCCCGGCAACGCCGTCTCCGAAAGCACGGAGTACAGCGCCACGGAGCCGGGCGTGCCGCTGCTCCTGCGCGGCGCGCCCGCGCTGGAGCGCGACGAAAACGGCGTGACGACGCATCACGGATATTCCACGGTCTCCAACCGCCTGCAGACCGTGACGTGGAAAGACACCGACGAAGCGCCCGGCGGCATCCCGTTCGTGAGCACGCTCTCGCTCACGCAGCGCGACCCGGTTCACGGCAACGTCCTTTACGAAGCCACGCTGCTGCGCGCGGACGGGGAAACGCCGACGCTCGAATGGGCGTCGCATCTGTACGACGACAAAAACCGCCCGCGCTCGACGCTGCATTCCGACGGCACCTCCGCCACCAACGCCTATTCCTGCTGCCGCCTGCTCTGGACGCGGGACCGGGACGGATTCATCAAAGAACGCCTTGCATCCACCGGAACGGACACGCTTCGCTACGCCTGGCTGGAAACTGGACTCACGAATCTGACCGGCGGCGCGAATTTCAAGGCGACCGAGTTCAGATTCGACGCGCTCGGACGCGAAACCTTGCGCCGGGAACTCGAAACCGATCCGGCGCATTCCGCGGACATTTCATCGCTGGCACGCGCTTCCGGCACCGCATGGGAATCATTTGAAAACACGTGGTATCCAGACGGCTCCTCCGATCTGCGCGTGCACGTGGACAAACGCGTTTCCGAAACCGCGCTCGCGGTCGAGGTAGTACCGCCCTCCGATCTGCGCGTGCACGTGGACAAACGCGGCGCGGACAGCGTCGAATGCGTGACGGAATGCGAAGAGTGTTCACGGATCGAGACATTCACGGGATTGAGCGGCTCCACGTGGAAACGCGGCGAAACGTTGTTTTACAGGGGCGGCGGAATCGAGCGCCGCGAAGAATGGGGCGACCGGTGGACTCTGGACGTTTCGGCGGACACATGGCTTGCAAACGGCTGGAGACTGTCCGTGAACACTCATTCGGCGTGCGACGAAGAAGCGCACGCGACGTCCGTGGTTCTGCACGACATGCTCGGACGCAGGATCTGTGCGGAAACACCGCTGTCGAGACTCGTGTATTCGTACGACGGCGCGACTTCACGCGTGACATCGGAGAGCAACACGGTCACGGGAGTGACGCGCATCCCGGTGTACGACGCAGCATTCGACGAAATCGGTTTTGAAGAAAACGACGTGCGCAAAATGTCGTTCACGGAATACGGAGCGCGTGACGGGGAATTGTGGCGGATCGACACCGCGTTCGATGTCTGCGGCGCCCTGACGAACGGTCTGCGACGGATTCTGACGCAGTGCACAGGGCTTTCCGACGCTTTGCGGTTCAGACGTGAAACGATTGAAGGAGACGCAGTCGACTGCATTTCCGAGTCGGCGTCAGGATCGGTCAAAACCGAAACGCGCGCGCGCACCGGTTTCAACACGGCGATCCGCAGAACAATGTTCGGCAGAACGATTGAAAACACGGACGAAGACGGCACCGTCCATACATACGGATTCGATGCGTACGGACGCGTTTCATCTGTGAAAGACGTCTGCGACGGTGCGGAGCATTGGCGTTACGCGTTCATTCGCGACGATGCCGGGGATTTGATCGAAAAACGCACCGTGACCGGATCCGATCCGTCGGTTTATCTCTCGAAAATTTACGGATACGACAAATTCGGAAACTGCACGTACGAAGAAAACGAAGACGGCACGTACATCGGAAGACTGTACGATGAAAACGGAAAACAGACGCACGAGACGGGCGATGTTTATCCGTTTGAATGCGAATACGATTCCGCCGGAAGACAGGCGAGTCTCACGACCGAACGCGCCGGAGCCGTTTCGTCCACGCTGTGGATGTACGACTGTGCATCCGGACTGTGCACGAATAAAGTCTACGCCGACGATTCGGAAGTCGGCTGCTTGTACACGGACGACGGCCTGCCGGAACGCATCGTCTGGGCGCGCGGCGCGTGGAAAGAGTTTTCATACGACGGTGCCCGCCGCATGGCCTCGGTTGCGTATTCAGCCGACGACACACCGTCCGTCGCCTTCGCGTACGACGGATTCGGAAACCTGACCAACGCAGTTGACACCGCCGGACACGAATTGTCATTCGAGTTGGACGGACGCGGACTCGTCGTCTCCGAAAGCCTGCGCGGCGCGATGGACGCCGACATTTGGCGGACTTACGACGAATGGAAGCGACCTGCATCGGTCGACGTTTTCGGTCCGTTCTTCAGCGGCCCGAAAACAGGATACGCCTACGACGGGAGCGGCAGAGTGTCGGATTTGTGTTTCACCAACGGCAATGGCAGAATACTCGCCGTGCACAACGAATACTCGATCGGCGGGATCACGGGCCGCGTGACGACGCTTCCCGGCGGCGCGGAATTCCGCGCCGTCGTGACC
>JAZUJQ010000119.1:0-1570 GCA_045642845.1 Kiritimatiellia bacterium | reverse complement strand
CAACGCCGCCGGAACGGCGCTCCAGAGCAGAATGACCATGTACAGCCAGGCGTCGTCGAAAATGGCGTCGGGGGCCCGCAGTTCCGTCATCGCCCACCGAAGCAGCGGCACGGAAAGCGCGGTGATGACGAGCGCGCCGGCGACACCGGCGACGAGCGACGTCGCTATGGACCTGCGCACGCCGTCGGGGTCGCGCGCACCGACGCGCTGCGCGGTTATCACGGTGAGACCCGTGGTGTGCCCGTTGATGAACCCGAACAGCAGAAACTGCAAGCCGCCGAGACACGACAGCGCGGCGAGCGGGTTCATCCCGCAAAAGCGCCCGATCACGATGCGGTCGGCGATCACGTACGTCTGAGTGACGAGAAAGCACACCAGAAACGGAACCGAGAACTTCAGCAGCAACGGCAACGGACGACCGACCGTGAGATCCAACGCACGGGTCCTGCCCAACGCCGCATGCAGGCGTTCGAATGATTTCGCGAAGTCCATGTCAATTTCCGTTCGCCCCGATATTCTATTACAAATCCCCGCGCCTGTTCACGGACTTGTTTCCGAGCTTCAAACGAGACGACTCCGAAAACGCACCGCGGATCGCGGTCGATTGCGGGCTGGACGACGGCTGTGCTAGAATTCCGGGCATGAGAAAAGCAATGATCCTGTTGGCTTGCGCGCTGGCGGTCGCCGGCTGCGACAAGGGTGAAAAACTCCTGCGCAGGGCCGCGCACAAATCCGGCGAACTCGCCGGAGCGGTCGGCTCCGAAGTGGTCACCGGAATCGGCGAAGGGATAAACGACACCATGGACGAAAAACACGCCGCCCTGCTGGATGCGATCGGTTCGCGCGCCAGCGTGCGCAAATTCGACGCTTCCAAAGAAATAGACGACGCCACGGTGGAGAAACTCCTCCGCGCCGCGATGAGCGCGCCGTCCGCCATGGACCGCCGCCCGTGGGCGTTCGTGGCCGTGCGCGACGCGGCGAAGCTCAAGGCGCTCGCCGACCGCTCGCCGTACGCCCGCATCGACAACGGCGCACGCCTCGTGATCTGCGTGTGCGGCGAAAACGGCGGAGCTGACGACGGGTTCTGGGTGCAGGACTGCGCCGCGGCGTCGCAGAACGTCCTGCTTGCGGCCCACGCGCTCGGGCTCGGCGCGGTGTGGACCGGCGTGTTCCCCGGCGAACGCGTCGGAATCGTCCGTGAAATTCTCGGAATTCCGGAAACGCACACACCCCTCAATCTGATCGTCATCGGACATCCGGCGGAAAATCCGAAACCGAAGGACAAATGGAATCCGGGGGCGGTCCATTATGACAACTGGTGACGCGGCGGATTTCGACCTCGTGGTCGTCGGAGGCGGCCAGGCCGGATGCGCGGCGGCGCTCGCCGGCGCGCGCGACGGGCTTTCCACTCTGCTCGTCGAGGCCTCGGGTTCGCTGGGCGGCTCGGCCACCGTGTGCCTCGTGAATCCGTTCATGCCGTACACGACTACGGTCACGGAAAACGGCGTATCCAAAAAACTCGAGCTGAGCGCCGGCATCTTCACGGAGCTGCGCGACGCGCTGCGCCGCG
>JAZUJQ010000118.1:0-2239 GCA_045642845.1 Kiritimatiellia bacterium | reverse complement strand
GGCACGCCGCTGATGACGGGGTAGAGCAGCTCGAACGCGAGCCCGTACATGTGCGCCATCGGCAGCATGGAAACCACGGTGTCGCCCCGACCGCACGGGAGGCGCGTCTGCGCGAACTCCACCATGGCCGAGAAACTTTCGTGGCGCAGCATCACGCCCTTGGGCGCGCTTGTCGTGCCGGAGGTGTAATTGATCACCGCGAGATCCGCGTCGTCGCCGATCCTGCACGAAAAATTCTCCGCCTTGAAGCCGTTCGGATACCGCGCGGCGAACGCGGCGTCCAGCCCGTCGCGGATGCGTTCCATCGAACGCCCGGTGAAGAGAGCGCTGGCCTGCGCGAGCAACGAACGTTCGCGTCCGAACAGGAGCGAGAAATCGGCCGTGCCGAGCACGGCGCGCAGATGCGGAGTTTCGGAAGAATCGATTTTCGCCCAGATGTCCGCGTCCGTGAACAGGATTTCGCATTCTGAGTGGTCGACGAGGGACTGTATGCCGTCCGGAGTGAAATCCGGGAGAATCGGCACGGCGACGGCGCCGTACGACACGATCGCCAGATACGATGCCGCCCAGTGCGCGCTGTTGCGCGCGCAGAGCGCGATGCGGTCGCCCTTTTCGACACCGGCTTCTTCGAAGAAAACGTGCAGTTTCGCTATGGTTTCCGCGAGGTCGCCGTATTTGAGGGTTTTGCCTTTGTAGTCGCAGAGCGCGGGGTCGTTCCAGCGCGATCGTACGGTCGTCTCCAGTTTTGCCAGGTAATGTTTCATTTCAATCCGTTTTCAGTTGACGCCGAACCCGTGTGGTCCACCACTCCGCCGTAGCGGCGGTGGCGTCCGGCGAAGACCTCGATGGCTTTGCGCAGTTCCGCTTCGCCGAAATCGGGCCACGCCGTCGGCGTGAAGTAAAATTCCGAGTACGCGCACTCCCAGAGGAGGAAATTCGAAAGCCGCTCTTCGCCGCTCGTGCGGACGATCAGATCGGGATCCGGCACGTCCGGCAGGTACATGCGCGCGCCCATCGCGCGTTCGTCCACGTCCTCCGGCCGCAGTTTCCCGGCCGCGACGTCTTCCGCGACGCGGCGCGCGGCGGCGGCGATTTCGGTGCGTCCGCCGTACGACAGGCACACGATGAACTGGTGCTCCGTGTATTTCTCGGTGGCTTTTTCCACCTTTGAAATCGCTTTGTCGAGCGCTGGCGGCAGATCGGAACGGCGGCCCATCACGCGCAGACGCGTGCGGTTCTCGTGGAATTCCTTTTCGTTGCGCACGAGCAGAAGACGCATGAGCTGCATCAGACCTTTGACTTCGGCCGGCGGGCGGTTCCAGTTCTCGACGCTGAAAGCGTAGACGGTGACGTACTCGATGCCGAGCGTCACCGCGGCGCGCAGCGTGCGGCGGACGGCTTCGGCGCCGGCTTCGTGACCTTTGATGCGCGGCAGACCGCGGGCCTTCGCCCACCGGCCGTTGCCGTCCATGATCAGCGCGACATGGCGTGGCGTGGTGTCGTTCATGGCACGGATGCTAGCAAATTTATCGTCTTCGCGCCGACCGGTCGCGCGGCGCGGCGGCCGGGTTGCGCGTCCGGTTTGTATTTCCGCCCGTTCTTTGATAGACTCAACGCCAACATTTTCCGCCCGAGCGCGCTAAGGTTGCGCGGGTCCCGCGGTTAAAAAATCCCAGGAGTACATCCAAATGGCCAAAACGCCGAAATTCCAGAACGCGAAGGTCTTCGCGTGGGTCGACAAGTGGAACAAAGTCTGCACGCCGGACAAGATCGTGGTCGTGACGGGCACGAAGAAAGAGCATCTCGACATCTGCGAGATGATGGTGAAAAAGGGCCAGTTCATCAAACTCAACGACAAGAAGCGCCCCGAATGCTATCTCGCCCGCTCCCATGAATCCGACGTGGCGCGCGTCGAGGGCCGCACGTTCATCTGCTCCAAGAAGGAGATCGACGCGGGTCCGACGAACCACTGGATGGATCCGGACAAGATGAAGGCGCACATGCTCAAGAGCTACAAGGGCTGCATGAAGGGCCGCACGATGTACGTGATCCCGTTCGCGATGGGCCCGATCGGCAACCCCATCACCCAGTACGGCATCGAGCTCACCGACGCCCCGTACGTCGTCGTGAACATGAACATCATGACGCGCACCGGCGACGCCGTCGTCAAGCAGCTCGGCAAGGACGGCGATTTCATTCCGTGCATCCACTCCGTCGGCGCCCCGCTCAAGAAGGGCGA
>JAZUJQ010000117.1:0-3457 GCA_045642845.1 Kiritimatiellia bacterium | reverse complement strand
GGACATGCTCGGATGGTGCACGTGGAACGCGTTCTACCAGAGCGTCTCCGCGGAAAAGGTCGAGGAAGGCCTGCGCGCGTTCCGCGCCGCCGGCGTGCAGCCGCGCTTCATGATTCTCGACGACGGCTGGCAGGACGTCTGCGCCGCGCCGCTCTCGTCGCGCTACCTCATGAGCGTCAGAGCGAACGGAAAGTTCCCCGGCGGGCTCGCGCCGCTCGTCAAAAAGGCGAAGAGCGAATACGGACTGAAGGAATTCTTCGTGTGGCACACCGCGTACGGCGTGCCCTGCGGGTTCCACCCGGATTCGAAGGAAATGGCGAAGTACAACGCGCGCCGCACCACTCCGCCGCCGAGCGTCGTTTCCGTGCCCGAGGGCTTTCTGAACTGGACCGATGCGACGGTCTTCAACGTTCCCGGCAAAACGGGTCTGAAACGCTACTACAAAGACCAGCACGACTACCTCAAGGCCGAAGGCGTCGACGGCGTGAAGATCGACTACCAGGGCGTCGCTTCGCTGACCGGCGGCATCCAGGGCGGCTCGCAGGCCGCCATCGACGCGATGCGCGACGTCGTCGAAGCCTCCTGCCGCGAACACTTCGGCGACGAATGGATTTCGTGCATGTCGTGCATGCCGTCGCTCTTCTACCACGCGCGCCGCTGCAACGTGACGCGCGGCTCCGACGACTTCTACCCGAACCAGCCCGCGAAACACGGCCTGCACGTCCGCACGAACGCGATGACCGCGCTGTGGTTCGGATATTTCACGGGCGTGGACTGGGACATGTTCCAGTCCGCCGACGAGTTCGGACTTTACCACGCCGCCGCGCGCGCCGTTTCGGGCGGACCGGTCTACGTCGCCGACCCTCCGGACGCGATCCGCGCCGACGTGCTGCGCAAGGTGGCGTGTCCCGACGGCTCCGTTCCGCGCTACGAAAACCCAGGCCTCCCGACGATGCGTTCGATTTTCTGGAAGGAAACCGACAAGCGCCGCCCGCCGGAAGGCTTCGCGGTGAGCAACGGCTGTTTCATACCGCGCCAGGGCGGCGCGGTCGCGGCCGGAACGATCGTCGTGTTCGATCTCATGACCGGCGAGGCCCCGTTCCCGGGCGGCGGCGCGCAGGCGACGGTCGAGGCCCGCGACGTCCCGCAGATGAACGCGAACCGCTGCGCCGTCTGGAAGCACAATGCGCGCGAACTCACCTTCGCGAAATGCCGCGAAGCGGTGAACGTGCGCACCGGCGACGCCCGTTTCGAGGTGCTCACCGTGGCGCCTATGCTGCGCGACACGTACGCGATCCTCGGCATCGTGTCCATGTTCGCCGCGCCGCTCACCGTGAAGGAAATTTCCGAAATCCCGGGCGCGCTCGAGGTTTCGCTCGCGTGCGGCGGCGAATTCGCGGCCGCCCTCATCGATCCGCCCTCGGCGGTCGAACTCGGCGGAAAGAACGTCCCGTTCGATTACGACGAAGAAAGCTGCCTGCTGCTGGTCGACCTTCCGGACGACCGCGGCGCACTCAAGCTCACGATCCGGTTCTGACCGGCCGAACCACGTAGACGGAAAACGCGAAATGAACCGCATTGAAAGTTTCCAGGTCAATCACCTCGACCTTTTTCCCGGAATCTACGTCTCGCGCCGCGACCGGCGCGACGGAACGACGGTCACGACTTTCGACCTGCGCTTCACGGCGCCGAACCGCGAACCGGTGCTCGACCAGCCCGCGTTGCACACGATCGAACACCTCGGCGCGACGTTCCTGCGGAATTCCGCGAGGAAGGACGAAATCGTGTACTTCGGGCCGATGGGATGCCGCACTGGGTTCTACCTCGTGATGTTCGGCGAACTTTCGTCGCCCGACGTCGCAGACCTCGTCGCCGACATGTGCCGCTTCATCGTTTCGTTCGAAGGCGACATCCCGGGCGCCGCGCCCGAGCAGTGCGGCAATTGGCGCGAACAGAATCTCGACATGGCGAAATTCTACACCGCGAAATACCTCTCCGAACTCGACGCGAAACGCTACGCTTACCCGCAATGAAAAAATCAAAAGTCTATTTCACCTCCATGCGCACGAAGGCGTTCGACGCCGGTCTCGCGCGCAAGATGGTCGTTCTCTGCGAAAAAGCCGGCATCGGCAAAATCGACTTCGCCGGCAAATTCGTCGCCGTGAAAATGCACTTCGGCGAACGCGGCAACCTCGCGTTCCTGCGCCCGAACTTCGCCCGCGCGCTCGTCGACAAAATCAAGTCGCTCGGCGGACGTCCGTTCCTGACGGACTGCAACACGCTGTACGTCGGTTCGCGCAAGGATGCGCTCGAGCATCTCGAAACCGCATGGCTCAACGGATTCGGCCCGTATCAGGTCGACTGCCCCGTCATCATCGCGGACGGCCTGCGCGGCACGGACGACGTCGAGGTGCCGGTCAAAGGCGGCGAACTGCTCGAAACGGCCCTCATCGGCCGCGCGGTGATGGACGCCGACATCGTGATTTCGCTCAACCACTTCAAGGGGCACGAAATGTGCGGCGTCGGCGGCGCGATCAAAAATCTCGGCATGGGCTGCGGCTCGCGCGCCGGAAAAATGGCCCAGCATCACGACGGCAAGGTCAAGGTCGACGCCGCGCGTTGCGTCGGCTGCGGCAACTGCGTCCGCATCTGCGCGCACTCCGCCCCGTCGGTCTCCGGCCGCAAATGCACGATCGACACGGAGAAATGCGAAGGCTGCGGCCGTTGCATCGGCGCGTGCCCGGTCGATGCCATTTCTCCCGCAGGCGGCTTCAACAGCGAAGAACTGCTCTGCAAGAAGATGGCTGAGTACGCGAAAGCCGTCTGCGACGGCCGCCCGAATTTCCACATCGACATCGCGATGGACATCTCGCCGAACTGCGACTGCCACTGCGAAAACGACGCTCCGATCGTGCCGGACGTCGGCATGTTCGCGTCGTTCGACCCCGTGGCGTGCGATCAAGCCGCGACGGAAGCGGTAAACGCGGCCCCGGTCAACCCCGACAGCAAACTCGGAGAGTCGAAGGAAAAAGGCCGGCGCGACCACTTCGGAGCCGTCGCTCCGTCGACCGACTGGACGCTGCAGCTCGCGCACGCCGAAAAGATCGGACTCGGCACGCGCGCCTACGATCTCGTCCGCGTTTGACGTCCCGGCGAAGAACCGCGGATCGCACGAACGGGCGTGACGCGCCGTCCCGCGCGCAAACGGTCAGTGAAAGACGCTGTCAGAGCGTGTAGGTCAGACCGAGCCGGCGCCACTTCTCCACGCCGAAGGTGTGGTACGGCAGCATTTCTACGCGTTCCACGTTCTTCATCGGCGCGACGAACGCGCGGATCGCCGCCAGTTCCTCCGGCGAATCAGTGAGCCCCGGCACCACCACGTGGCGGATCCAGGTGCGGATGCCGCGCCCGGCCAGATACCGCGCGCAGTCGAGCACGTTCGCATTGTCCGCGCCCG
>JAZUJQ010000116.1:0-6633 GCA_045642845.1 Kiritimatiellia bacterium | reverse complement strand
TTTTTCGCCGGACGACGACACGACGTCGAGGCCGCCGTCCGCGGCGCGCACGGCTTTCGCCGAAAGCAGCGCCGTTCCGTTTTCATCGGTGAACACGTAGGAGAACACCGGAGAAGAAAGCGAAAAATCCGCATCGACCGTGAAATTGAACGACACGAGCGACACGCCGTAGCGCTTGCGCATGTTGAGCGCGCCGCGGAGAATCACGCGCTCGCGGGGAGTGCGCGCGGCGCATTCGGCGAGAAGGGCGTCGCCGGACGTCGGCGCGGCGACGTCCGAACCGTCCGACATGACGTCCTCGAGAGTCACGGTCGGAACCGGTTCCGCGTCTTCGGCGAACGTGAACACGGACGCCGCGAGCAGCGCCGCAATCGCGATTTTTTCACTTGCTCTCATTGCGCAGAATGTGGAGTTCCCAGTACTTGGCGTACTTGATGAACGTGGAAAACGACACGCACGCGGCGATTATCAAGCCGGCCCAACCGTCCAGAAAACCGAGTTTGACCACGTAGCAGCGGAAGAACCGGAACGGCGGATGGAAAAGCATGCGGACGAGAATCTGAAACGCGGAAATCGGTTTTTCCGACGCACCCCGCGCGCTGATCGACGAGAACCTGTTGATGGTGTTGAGCTGATCGGCTATGTCATCGTACGTGTAGTGGTACAACGGCTTGCGCAGGTGCCCAACCGCGCCGTCGACGATGATCTTCTCGTGCGGCTCCGTGCCGCCGCAGCGTCCGTGCGATTTGCGGAAAAGACGGAGTTTCGCATCTGGATACCAGTCGCCGTGGCGGATCCAGCGGTTCAGGAACCAGACCTGGCGCGGGAAATCGAAACCCACGACGTCCTCCGGCACTCCGCCGGCGAGAATGCGCTCGATTTCGCGGCGCAGTCCCGGCGACACCGCCTCGTCCGCGTCGACGAAAAGAATCCACTCTCCGTGAGCGAGATTGCGCGCGATCGCCTTCTGACCGATGTATCCGGCCCAGCGGTGCTGGAACACCTTGTCCGTGAACTCGCGCGCGATTTCGGGCGTGCGGTCCGTGCTGAAGGAATCGACGACCACGATTTCGTCCGCCCACGACACGCTTTCGAGACAGCGCCGGACGTTGTCCTCCTCGTTGAAGGTGATGATGCAGACCGAAAGAAGCGGACGTTTCCGTTCTTCGCTCATTTGTTCTCCTTTCCGCATGCTTCGGCGACGGCGTCAAGCAGTTTGCGTTCGGCGCGCGCGCGGTCGAAATACCATTCGGCGGACCAGCAGCGCACGATTTTCCAGCCGAGGCCTTCGAGCGCGAGACGGCGGGATTCCTCGCGGTCGCGCACCGTGGCGGCGTCGCGGTACATCGCGCCGTCGCACTCCACGCCGACGCGGTAGCCGTCGCCGTCCGGCGAGCGCACCGCGAGATCGAGTTTGTACGAGGAACGCCCGACACCGCGGTCGACTTCGTATCCGGCCTTGCGCAGAACGTCCGCGACGGTCGCGGCGAAATCGTCGCCTCGCGCGCCGGAAGCGCCGGCCGGAAGTTCGGCGCCGCCGCCGTTCTCGGCGTACGCGAGAAAATCGCGCAGATGCGCGGCGCCGAGCGCCTGCGTGCGGGAAAGGTCGATGCGGGAAGATTCCACGGACGAAAACACGACGACCTCCTCGCGGGCGCGGGTGACGGCCACGTTGAGGCGGCGCTCGCCGCCGGGACGGTTGAGCGGGCCGAAGTTCATCGCGAACGTCCCGTTCTCGTCCGGCGCGTACCCGATCGAGAAAAAGATCGCGTCGCGCTCGTCGCCCTGCACGTTTTCGAGGTTCTTCACGAACACGGGCTCCGGGTTGTCGTCCGCGAAGAAACGCATGATTTCAGGATGCTCCGCCTGCGCGTCCTCGAGCAGGTCTTCGATGAGCGACTGCTGGGCCATGCTGAACGTGACGACGCCGCAGGTTTTGTCCGCCATGGCGGGATCGAGCAACCGCGCAACCACGGCGCCGGCGACCGCTTCCGCCTCCTTGCGGTTGGTGCGAGTGCGCGAACGGTCGTACACGCCGCCTTCGACCTTCACGTATTTCACGCCCAGCCCGTTGCACGCGGCCGCGGCCGACGGGAACGTGTACAACCCGCCTTCGTAGTAATGCTCGTTGGAAAACGCGATGAGCGATTCGTGGCGGCTGCGGTAATGCCAAAGCAGCGATTTCGAAGGCACGCCGGCGGCGCGGCATTCGTCGAGAATGCTGTCGAGGTCGCGGATGGTTTCGTCCTCCTGCTCTTCCGGGGAATCGCCGTCGCCCGAATCGTCCGCGCGCTGGAAGAAATTCGTGGGAGGCAGCTGCATCGGGTCTCCGACGATGACCGCCTGACGTCCCCGCGCGAGCGCGCCCACCGCGTCCCACACCGTGAGCTGCGACGCTTCGTCGAACACCACGATGTCGAAAAGCGGGCTTTCCGGCGGCAGATACTGCGCCACGGAAAGCGGGCTCATGAGCAGGCACGGTTTGAGAACCGGCCGCAGATTCGGCGTGCTTTCGATGAGCGTGCGCACCGGCTTGTGGCGCATTTTCTTGCCGACCTCGTGGCGCAGGAACTTCATCTCGTACGAACCGTCGAACTTCGTGCACGTCTCCGCCGCGCGGACGCCCAGACGCGCGCGGGCGACGTTGACCGAGAGCTTCGCTATTTTGTCGTCCAGCTCGCAGAAACGGCGCACCAGTTCGTCCTGCGCCCCGCCGAAGAAGTCGCGCAGGCGCGCTTCCTTGTCGAGAATCGCCCTGAGCAGACGCTCCGAGTAGCCGCGGTTCAGCGCGGTTGCGGCGTCGGACGGCTGCAGCGCGCCGGACTCGAGCGCGGCGACGAGCGGCGCGAGACCCGATTTTTCAGCCGTCGAAACGGCGGCGCGCCAGCGGCACCATTCGCGCAGAAGGCCCCGATTGCCGAGGACTCCGGAAAGGGATCCGGCGAGCGAGCCGAACGTCGCGTCGCGCGGCAGCTCCGGCAGAGACAGCGCGGCGAGCAGTTCGCGGCGAGCGGCGCGGAGCTTCGAAGTGCGGCCCGGATGGAAGAGCGCCTTGAACGAAATCACGCGGCAGAACGAGTCCGGCGAGGCGTCGGACGGAAAATCCGATGCAAGACCGGTGAACTTTTCCGCCGCGGACGAAAGGGCGTCGACCCACGCGGGCGACCACTCCGTAGCGTGCACGAGCGAAAGCGGCGCGAACGCGGCGCGGTCGAACGGCGGGAACGCCCCTACGAGCGCGTCGACGGCCGCGCGGGCCTTCGCCCAGCCGCCGTCGCCTATGTCGCAGTCCGGCAGCGCCGGAGTTCCGGCCGGCGCGTTTTCGAGCAGATGCGAAAACGCATCGTACGCGGTGAGGCCGCACGGCTGCATCGCATGAAGCGCGGCGACGTAGGAGGAAAGCGATTCGCGCGCGGCGCGGCGGGCGTCGAGCGTGCGCTGCCATTCGGCCGGAGTGTTCGACGCGGCTGTGGAAAGCGCTTCGCCGAACTGCCGGACTACGTCGGCCTTGCCGGCCTTGTTGGAATGAAGTTCGAGGCAGAACGGCGCGAGCCCGATTTTGTTGAGACGGCGCTGCACCACTTCGAGAGCGGCGCGCTTTTCGGCGACGAACAGCACGGTCTTGCCTTCGGCGAGGCACGCGCAGATCAGGTTCGTGATCGTCTGGCTCTTGCCCGTTCCGGGCGGTCCGTGCAGGACGAAGTTGCGTCCGCCGACCGCCGAAAGCACGGCGGCGAGCTGCGACGAGTCCGCGGGGAGCGGGCAGATCGGCCACTTCGCGGCGCACGCGGCGTCGACGTCGGCCGGCGCCACGTCGGCCGCACCGTCCTTGAACGAGCCCTCGCCTTTGAGCAGATGCGCCACGACGGGCGATTCCGCGAGCGCGTCGGTGCGCGTGGAGAGATCTTTCCACAAAAGGAATTTGCCGAACGAGAAACGGCCGAGCCAGACTTCGGGACGCACCTCCCAGCCGGGCATGGACGAAACCGCGGAGTCGAACGCGCGGAGAATCGCGGAGACGTCGAAACCGTGCTCGTCCGAAGGCGGGGTCTCGGCTTCCGGCACGCGCATGGAATGTTCGCGGCGCAGCATCTCGAGAAGGGTCACGTTGACCACGGTGTCCTCGTCCGTGCGCGTCAGTTTGAACGCGCCCTTCTTTTTGGTGCGGGAAAGCCGGACCGGACACAGCATGATAGGAGCGCGGCGGAGCGCGGACTTGGCGCCCTGGCCGTCGCGCCACATGAGCGTGCCGAACGCGAGATACAGAGTGTTCGCGCCGCCCTCTTCGATGTCGTTCTTCGTGGCGCGGTAAAGCCCCAGCACGCGGCGCGGCCCCTCCTCGGGATCGGTGAGCTCGCGCTCGAACGACGACGCGGACGACGCCTCGTCCTCCATTTCGGACGGCGATTCCTCGGGGAGACGGATCGCCCACGGGCCTTCCTTGAAATTGAGCAGACGGTTGCGGCGCGAGAGATCGAGCAGACGGGCGCACCAATGCGCGACGCGCTCGGGGAGCGCTGAGGCCTGTGGGTCGGCGGATTCCATTGTCACTTACTTGCCTCCGGAGGAGAAACGGTTGAGAAACGCACGGGTGCGCGGATGCTGCGGATCGCCGATGACGCTGGCCGCGGGCCCCTCTTCGGCGATGACGCCGTCGCACAGGAAGATGGCGCGGTCGGCGACGTCGCGGGCGAAAGCCATTTCGTGGGTGACGATCACCATCGTCATGCGCTCTTCGGCGAGTCCGCGGATGACCTTGAGGATTTCGCCCGTCAGCTCGGGATCGAGCGCCGAAGTTGGCTCGTCGAAAAACAGCACCTCGGGATCGAGCGCCAACGCGCGCGCGATCGACACGCGCTGCTGCTGGCCGCCGGAAAGTTCGCACGGATACGCCGCGCATTTGTTCTCCAGCCCCATTTTGCGGAGCAGATCCACGGCGCGCGCTTCGGATTCTTCGCGCGAACGCCCGAGCACGCGGCGCTGCGCCTCGGTCACGTTGCGCAGGACCGAGAAGTGCGGGAAAAGATTGAAGTTCTGGAACACCAGCCCGATGGGCAGACAGATGAGGCGCTGCACCTGCGCCGGCGCGTAGACTCCGTTTTTCACGAGATAGTCGCCGCCGATTCCGATCGAGCCGGACGTCACCTGCTCGAGGTTCGTGACGCAGCGCAGCAGAGTCGACTTGCCGCCGCCGGACGGACCGATCACCGACAGCACGTCGCCCTTGGCGATGGAAAATGAAACGCCGCGGAGCACTTCGTTGTCGCCGAAGCGCTTGCGCAGGTTTTCGACTCTTACGATCGCTTTTCCCATCTCTTCAGCGATAGTAGGAAAGTTTCTTCTCGATGCGTTCCATCCCGAACGCCACGACGAAGTTGAAAATGTAGTAGAAAACGCCGGCCGCGATGAACGGCACCATCGTCGTGTGCGCGCTCGCTTCCATCTTGGCGATGGTGAACATCTCGAGCACGGACAGCGTGAACGCGAGCGAGGTGTCTTTCACGAGCGTGATGACTTCGTTCGTCACCGACGGCAGGATGTTCTTCACCACCTGCGGAAGCACGACGAGGAAAAACACCTGCGTCTTCGTGAATCCCAGCACCTTCCCGGCCTCGTGCTGGCCGCGCGGAACGGCCTCTATGCCGCCGCGGTATATCTCGGCGAAATAAGCCGCGTAGTTCAGCGCGAAGGCGATGATGACCGCCGTGAAACGGTATCCCTTCGGGGTGTGCATTCCGAAAATGTAGTACGGCCCGAAGTAGAAGAAAAACAGCTGCAGGATGAGCGGCGTGCCGCGCATCACCGAAATGTAGACGCGGACGGTCTGCCGCAGGACGCACGCCTTCGACATCCTCCCGAGCGCGATCAAAAGCCCGAGCGGAAGCGAAAACACGAGCGTGAGCGCGAAAATCTCGGTGGAAACCCAGAGACCTTTCAGCAGATCGAGCAGCAGCGCGACGTAATCCACGGCGGCGGAAAATGAGCGGAGCGCCCCGTCCGGGACGCTCCGCGGGTTTCGGATCAGCGGATGATGCTGTTGACGTCGAGTTCGGGATAATCGGCGGCGATCCTGTCGACCGCGCCGTCCTTGAGCATTTCCTGATAGACAGCCCAGACTTCGTCGCGGAGCGCGGTGTTGCCTTTGGCGAAACCGATGCCGTAGGTTTCCTTCATGACGATTTCGTCGAGCATCTTGAAGGCGCCGGCCTTGTCGGCCATCTTCTGCTTGGCCACGCAGATGTCGAGCGCGACGGCGTCGACCGCGCCGCTCTCGAGCTCCATGACGGCATTGTTGTAGTTGGGCGTCACGACGATGTCCTTGAAGGTCTTGCCGAGCGCGGCGGCCGCGACATTCTCCTCATCCTGGCCCTGGAGAGCCTTCTGGACGGGCGTATCGGTCTGGACGGCGACCGTCTTGCCGGCGAGGTCGGCGAGCGTCGCGATGGCGGAATCCGCCTTCACGATGACGACCTGGCTATTGTCGATGTACGCGGGAGACCACTCGTAGGAATCCTCGCGGCCCTGCTGCGTGAAGCCGTTCCAGATGCAGTCGATGGCGCCGGAATTGAGCTCCATGTCCTTCGCGTCCCAGTCGATGGGATTGGCGACGAACTCCCAGCCCTTGCGCTTGCA
>JAZUJQ010000115.1:0-2139 GCA_045642845.1 Kiritimatiellia bacterium | reverse complement strand
TGGTTTTGCCGGCGCCGTTGCATCCGACGACCGCGATGCGTTCCCCGGCCTCCGCGCTGAAAGAGACGTCTTTCAACGCGGCGATGCGGCCGAAGCTTTTGCTGATGCGGACGACGGAAATCATAAACATGCCGGCGTTTACGGAACGGGGAAGCGCGAGGCGAGCTCCGCGATTTCCCGGCGGATGCGCGCCTTGAGCGCGGCGTCATCGGGGGCGGCGAGCACGTCCGCGATGCGGGCGGCGATGAAATGCATTTCCTCTTCGCCCATGCCGCGGGTGGAGACGGTGGCGGTTCCGATGCGGATGCCGGAGGTGGTGAACGCCGTGTTCCGGTCGTACGGAATCGTGTTTTTGTTCACGATGATGCCCGTCTCTTCGAGCGCGGCGGCGGCGACCTTGCCGGTGAGACCGAGCGGGGTGACGTCGACGAGCAGCAGATGGTTGTCCGTGCCGCCCGACACCAGGCGCAGACCGCGCGCGGAAAGATCGGCGGCGATGACGGCGCAGTTCTTCACGATGCGCTGCGCGTATTCGCGGAATTCGGGCTGCATCGCTTCGCGGAAGCAGACGGCCTTGGCCGCGATCACCTGTTCGAGCGGACCGCCCTGAAGGCCGGGGAACACCGCGCGGTTGACGTCCTTGATGTATTTTTCCTTGCAGAGGATGAGACCGCCGCGCGGGCCGCGGAGGGTCTTGTGCGTCGTCGTGGTGACGAAGTCCGCGTACGGGACCGGCGAGGGGTGCGCGCCGCCCGCCACGAGGCCGGCGATGTGGGCCATGTCCACGAGCAGGTACGCGCCCACCTTGTCCGCGATGGCGCGGAAGCGGGCGAAGTCGATGGTGCGCGGATAGGCGGAGGCGCCGGCGAGGATGAGCCTGGGTCTGCATTCGACCGCCAGCTTTTCGAGCGCGTCGTAGTCGAGCTTCTCGGTGGTCCGGTCCACGCAGTACGGCACGATGTTGTAGATCTTGCCGGAGATGTTGGCTGGCGAACCGTGCGAAAGGTGGCCGCCCTGATCGAGCGACATCGAAAGGATCGTGTCGCCCGGCTGAAGCACGGCGAGGTATACCGCGAGGTTCGCGGACGCGCCGCAGTGCGGCTGGACGTTGGCGGCTTCGGCGCCGAAAAGCTTTTTGGCGCGGTCGATGGCGATCTGTTCGATTTTGTCGACGTGGCCGCAGCCGTAGTACCAGCGCTTGCCGGGATAGCCTTCGGCGTATTTGTTGGTGAGGACGCTGCCCTGGGCTTCGCGCACGGCGCGCGAGGTGAGGTTTTCGGAGGCGATGAGGTTGATGCAGTCGCGCTCCTGCTTTTCGTGCGCCATGATTTCGCCGTAGAGCTCGGGATCCTCGTCCTTGAGAAGCGGGCAGTCGAGCGTGCGGTTGCCGAGGCGCGAGAGCTGGCCGACGCGGCGGCGGTGGCGTCCGGCTTCGGACGCCGGCGCGGACAGCCAGATTTCGAGCATCTTGCCGATCTCGGATTCGGGCGTTATCGCGCTGCCGAGCACGATCACGTTCGTGTCGTTGTGGTCGCGTGAAGCGCGGGTCTGCTCGAGCGTGTACGGCATCACGGCGCGGACGTGCGGGAAACGGTTGGCGGCGACGACCATGCCGACGCCGGTGGTGCACACCAGGATTCCGCGGTCGACGGCGCCGGTTTCGTCGAGTCCTGCGACTTTTTCGGCGTAGAGCGGATAGTCGCACGACTCTTCGGAAAAGCATCCGCAGTCGGTGAGCTCGATGCCGGGGTTTGAGGAAAGCAGTTTCTTGACGGATTCCTTCAGCTGGAACCCGGCGTGGTCGCAGGCGATTGCAATGGTCATTTTGTGCCTCTTCAGGTGGGTGAAAACGCCGCCGTATTCTAGCATACGGGAGACGCGATGTAAAACGCCGGACGCGGCGTCCGGACGGCGGGAAAACCCGGTCTCTGGAGAGAAATGCGCCGTGTTGTGCTAGAATCGGCATCATGAGCAAACAAGATGACGCGGAGGCCCTGTTCAGGACGGGGATGAATTGCGCGCAGGCCGTGTTCTGCGCGTTCGCCGGCGATTACGGTTTCGACGCCGGACTGGCGGCGAAGTCCAGCGCCGGACTGGGCGGCGGGGTGGGGCGTCTGCGCGAGACGTGCGGCACCGTGA
>JAZUJQ010000114.1:0-2862 GCA_045642845.1 Kiritimatiellia bacterium | reverse complement strand
TCAGGTATTCGGGCGACGTCGCTTTTCTCCGCGACGGCGCGTACGACTTCATGAAAGGCGCGATGAGCGTCTATCTGGCGATGATGGAGGAAAAGGACGGACGCCTTTCGATCCCAGTCGGACCGTCGCCCGAATGGGGCGCGTCGGACGTCCGCAAAGCCGTGGGCCGCGACCCCTCATTCCAGCTCGCGTGCGCGCACCGTCTCGCCAGGGATCTGGCCGCGGCGGCCGGGATGCTCGGCGAAACGCCGGATCCGCGCTGGCTGGACGTCGAAAAACGCCTCCCCGCGTACACTTCGTCCGACCCGGAAATCGGCATCGATCTTTTCGAAGGAAAACACTTTTCGGAATCGCACCGCCACCATTCGCACATGGCCGGATTCTTCCCGTTCGACACGATCGACATGATGCGCGACGCACGCACGCTCGACCGCACGTACCACACGTGGATCATGCACGGACACGGCCTGTGGTCCGGCTGGTGCGTCCCGTGGGCGTCGATACTCCACACACACGTCGGCAACTCCCGTGCGGCGGCGCAACTGCTGCGCGACTGGGATTACTACTTCTGCGATCCCGGGCACGGATCGCACCACGACGGCTTCGTCCACGGCTTCACCGTCCTCGGACGCGGAGGCTACGGCCCGATCGGCAACGTCGAGAAACACGACGTCATGCAGATGGACGGCCAGTGCGCGGCCGCGACCGCGGCGATGGAACTGCTCGTGCACGAAGTCAACGGAAAGACCGAGTTCTTCCGAGGCTGCCCGCCCGACTGGGAGGATGTCTCGTTCGAAAACGTGGCGCTGTCCGACGGCACACGCGTCTCTGGCCGCCGCGTGAACGGAAAGACCGAAATCCGCCGCACGCCCGGATTTTGACAACCTCCGGACAAAATGCTCTAATTGATTCCGTCGGGAAAAAGCTTCCGTTTCCCGTCAAACCCCCATCCACCGACAAACCGAATGCATATCTACTCGGGCAAAGAGCTCCGCGAATGGCAGAGCGAAATCGACTGCCGCGAAGCTGTCGAGAATCTCCGCAAACACATGTTCGACGCGGTTTACTGCGACAACGTGGGCGAGGCGAAAGCCCTCGCGTTGGAGCTTGCGGCGGGAGCCTCGAACGCCGGCTTCGGCGGATCGAAGACGATCGAAGATCTGGGCATCCCCGAGACTCTCGCCAACCGCGGGGTCGAGCTGCTCGTGCACGGAGGTCTTTCCCCCGAGGAAAAAGAACGCGTGATGGCGCGCCAGAAGACGTGCGACGTGTTCTTCCTTTCGGCGAACGCGCTCACGGTTTCCGGCGAAATCGTCAACATCGACGGCACCGGCAACCGCGTCTCGGCCAGCATCCACGGCCCGAAGAAAGTCGTGTTCGTGATCGGCCGCAACAAAATCGTGCGCGGAACGGTCGCCGACGCCATCGCGCGCGTCCATGCGAAAGCGTGCGCCGCGAACGCGTTCCGCCTCGGCCGCAAAACCCCGTGCGCGGAGACCGGCTCGTGCGCGGACTGCAACAGTCCCGAACGGATCTGCCGCATCATCGCCATCCTCGAACGCCGCCCGTCGGCGACGGAAACACACGTCATCGTCGTGAACGACGACCTCGGACTATGAACATGACCATTCCGCAATCGCTTGAAGTCGATACGATACGCAAGCATCTCCCCGCGCCGGAACAGCTCGCGCACATGACGATTCTCGAAATCGGGATGCCGAATCCCGAACAGTCCAAGGCGTTGCGCGCGCTCGGCGGGCTCTGGTGCACGATCGCGCGTTCTCCGGCGCACGCCCGCGCGACGGCCGCGGCGCTCGAGACCGACGTCGCCTGCCTGGGTTCGGACGGCACCGTTCCGTACGGCAAACAGTCGTTCGACGCCGTCGTCGTGGCGCTCGACATGTTCACGGCGTTCAACGATCCGAGCAAGTTCATCCGCGAGTGCAACCGCGTGCTGCGGCCGTCCGGTCTGCTCGTGCTCTCGACGCAGACGCGCCGCCCGATGTCGATCCCGGCCATGCGCCGCCGCCGCGTTTTCCCGGACGGCCCGTTCGCCGTGACGTACACGGACAAAGACGTCTACCAGATCGTCAAAAACGGTTTCGACATCGTGAGCGTCGATTCGTTCAGCCGCTTCTTCGTGGAGTCCGTGCGCGTGGACGAAAATCTCATGACGCTCGACGGAACGCCTCCCGAACAGATCGACGCGCGTCTGCACGGCCGTTACAAGGCCGCGAAAGTCTGCGATTCCCTGTTTGCGTTTCTCGGCAAAGGCCACGTGCTCACGTTCTCGGCGCGCCGCCGTCCCTGGAGCGAACGGATCACGCCCGCCTTTTCAAGCGGTCGCAAGCTCACGCAGACCGTGCTTTTCACGACCTCCGGCTGAGGCCGCGCCATGCGCAGGGTTTTGATCGCGTTCGCGCTTTCCGTCGCGGTATGCGCGGCGGCTGTGTTCATCCGCGCCGCGCTGCTGCCCGTTCCGCGCGTCGCCGTGCTGCGCTACGGAGCCGTCGTCAAAGGCACCCCGCCCGAGGATTCCGACGCCGTTTCGGCGGACACTCTCTTCGCGCAGCTGAACGATCTGCTCGCCGGCGGGTTCTCGCCCGTGACTCCGTCCGACCTTTTCGTGCGCCGCGTCTTCGGCGCGCGTTTCCCGGAACGCCCGTTCTGCATTGAAATCGGCGGCGTCGGCCGCGACGGCGGCGAAGCGCTCGCTTTCGCGGCGGACACGATGCTCTCCGCGCTCGGAGTCTCCGCGCTCGTCCGCATCGACGGCACCGACAATGTTCCGCCCGCTCTGGCGCCTCACGTGGAAAGCGGTCTGGTGATTCCGATCGGACGCAAAGAACTCGAACGCTTCGA
>JAZUJQ010000113.1:0-5244 GCA_045642845.1 Kiritimatiellia bacterium | reverse complement strand
GGCGGCGCGCGCGCAATGCGCCTGCACGCGCAGGACGTTCGGGCATGTGGCGTCGATCACTTTGAGGCCGGCTTTTTCGAAGCTTTCGAGGCGTTCCGGCGGCACTCCGTGGGCGCGGACGAGCAGCGTCGAGCCCTCCGGGAGCGCGGCGGGGTCGGGGGCGCGTTTCACGCCGAGTTTCCCGAGCCGTTCGATTTCGCCCCGGTTGTGGATGAGCGGACCGTCGGTGAACACCTCGCCGTCCGCGGCCGCTTTTTCGGCGGCGGCGACGGCGCGGCGCACGCCCCAGCAGAAACCCGCCGATTTTGCGCGGACGACTTTCATTTCCGGGCGTTTCCTCCGTCCGCAGGCGCGGCGAGCATCGGCCGCGAATCCAGCGCCTGCCAGCGCGCCAGCGTGCTTTCGATGAACGCGAGCTGGCGTTCCTGTATTTCGGCTGGTTTGAGCCCCGGGTCGAGCGGCGCGCCGCAGGCGATGCGGACGACGGACTTCGGATGGCAGGACGCGAAGAGGTCGTGTTGCAGTTTTCCGATGCGCAGGAAATCGGTGGCGACGCAGACCGGCAGCGTCTGCACGCCCGCGCGCTGCGCCAGTTTCGTGCCGATCGTGTTGTAGGACGCACGGTCGAAAACGCGCGAACGCGTGCCTTGCGGGAAGAGCACCACGAAACGGTTGGAGTTCAGGACCGACACGCCGTTTTTGAGCACGCAGCGCAGATCGTCGAGCGGACTTTTTCGCGTCACGTACACGGGATCGATGGCGCGGACGATCGTCCCGAACAGCGGATAACCCGCGAGCGATTCCTTCATCACGAACGAGGCGGGTTTCCACGCGGACAGAACGCACGGCAGCAGATACGTTTCAAGCGCCGACGCGTGATTGCACACCGCCACCGCGCCGCGTGCGGGATCGAGCGCGGCGCAGTTTTCGAAGCCTTCGATTTCGGCATGCCCGCCGGTTAGTTCCACGGCCCGGAGCGAATCGAACGAATTCACGGCGAACGGACGCCCCGAGTAGCCGCCGCGACGCGCCGCGGCGTAGCCGGAGCAGATGATGCGCAGCATCCGCATCGAAAATGCGGGCATGGCGAAAAAAGGCGGGAGCGGAGCGCGACGCGCTTCCGCCGGCGTCGAATACGCGCCCGTTTCGCGCAGTTTTTTCTGGAAGTTCCCGAGAGACATGTCTTGCATGAGCCCGATTTTAACAAAACGGGCGGCGCATGTGGCCGGGGATCGCATCGAAAGGATGACGTCATCCGACGTGTCGGTCGACGGAATCAAGGTCAGATCGCGTGATCTGCACGATCCGTTTTCGTGGTTGGAGTCCGCCGGTCTGGCGCACCGCGTGTGGAACGTCACCAAGCCGTCGTTGCCGCTCGTCGCGTACCGCAATCATATGTTCAAACTGTTCGGTGTGGACGTAGGTCTTCTGGCCGCGCAGTCGCACTTGTCTCCGTCGGCCGTGCTCGAAGGCAACCGCGCGTTCACCGAGTTCAAGGGGGCGCTGACGGAGCAATACGTCCAACAGGAACTTCGTGCATGTCTCGATGCGGCGCCGTTTACATGGGCTCCTGGCGATTCGTCGTCCGAGGTCGACTTTCTGGCGGAGTCGGCGGACGGCGTCGTGCCGATAGAGGTCAAGGCCGAACGCAATCTCCGCGCGAAGTCGCTGGGCGTGTATCGCGGGAAGTTCGCGCCGACGCTTTCCATACGGACGTCGCTTGCGGATTTGCGCGAGACCGACGGTCTGTGGGACGTACCGCTTTACGCGCTGGGATCGATGTGCCGGCGTTTGTTGAAGCGCTGATGCGCGATGGAAGCGTGTCAGCATTTCACGGCGTAGGCGCGGTGTTCGTCGGATACGGCGAGCAGTATTCCCGCCATCAGGAGCGTGGTTACCATCGACGAACCGCCGTGTGAAAGCAGCGGCAGGGGGATGCCGGTGAGCGGGATGGCTTTCACGACGCCGCCGATGTTGAAAAGCGTCTGCAGCCCGAGGCATGCGGTGATGCCGGAGGCGATGCACGCGGAGTAGGCGCTCGTCGCGCGCTGCGCGATGCGCATTCCGCTCACGACGAGCGCGATGTAAAGCATGGCCACGGCGATGCAGCCGACGAAACCGAGTTCCTCTCCGATGATCACGTACGCGAAGTCGGATTCCACGATCGGCACGGCGTTCGGCGAGCCGTTGCCGAGGCCGGTGCCGAAGAGGCCGCCGGAGTAGAGGGCGACGAGCGCCTGCAGAGGCTGCCAGCCGGTCGACGTGGCGTTGGCGAAAGGGTCGCTCCATGCGGCGAGGCGGGCGCGTCCGCGCGTCGTCAGCGGTATGAGGTACGCCGCGGCCGCGAAGACCGCCGCGAATCCCCCGAGCATGTAGAACGGGCGTGAAGTCACGACCGCCAGCATCACGAGCAGCGTGAGGTTCATGAGCGCGAACATCCCCATGTCGCCCTGCGCTATCAGAAGCGCCATCGGCAGGCACCAGCAGACCGCTACCGTCACCGTCACGTTGACGGGCGGGGACGGGATTCCGAGAAAACCGCGGCGCAGAAGTTTCCGATGCCCGGAAAGAAGCGCGGCGATGCCGACCACGAGCAGCGGCTTCACGATCTCAACGGGGTTCATGCCTCCGGCCACGAACGTCGCGCCGCGGAAAGCGTGGCCCAGGAGGAGCACCGCCGAAATCACCGCCGCCGCCGCGCCCAGGATCCACAGCCAAGCTTTTTCAAGCCATGCGATGCGTCCGTATCTGAGCGCGAGCCACGCCGCGAGCATCGCCACGACGCCCGTCGGGACCGCGAACTGCGACGGCGTGTCGAACTGCACGGTGGCGAGCGTGCCGATCCGGTGCTGCACCGCGATGCCGATTCCGAGCAGAGTGAGCGTAAGCGACGGGACGGCCGGAGATCCGGCGTAGCGCCCGAGCCTGAGCGCGGCGTAGACCGTCGCCAGCACGGCGAAGAAAAGAATCGCGGAAGAGAAATCGGCGAGCCCGGCGGTGCTCAACGTTCCGGCGTGACGCGCCCAGAGCACCGAAAGGTGCAGCGGGGCGAACACGAGCGCGGGAAGAATGACGATTCGCGTGAACACGGTCAGAGTCCGAAATGCGTTTTCAGGATTTCAACGGCGATCGGCAGCGCGGCCGCGGAACCGAAGCCGGCGTTTTCGACGACGACCGCCACGGCGATCGTCGGATTTTCGGCCGGAGCGAAACAGATGAACCACGCGTGGTCTTCGCCTCGCGGATTCTGCGCGGTGCCGGTTTTGCCGCACACCGCCACGCCGGGCAGATCGGCTTTGCGCGCGGTGCCGCGTTCGACCACGTGGCGCATCGCGGAAGCGACGCGGTCCGCGACGCGTTCCGGGAACAGCCGGACGCGTTCCCGCACCGGGGTGTCCTCGGTGAGCCGGGGCTGCATCATCACGCCGCCGTTGGCGAACGCCGCGGCGATCATCGCCATGTGGAGCGGCGTCACGAGCAGACGCCCCTGGCCGATCGAGAGCTGCGAGAGTTCCTGCTTTTCGCCGCGCCCGAGTCTGGGGATGTTGCCCCGGCGGCACGATACCATGGCGGCGCCGTTCGTGTACAGGAGAATTCGTTCATTGAACGCCAGACGTTCCGCGAACGCGTTGAAAGCGTCCGTGCCGCACGAGCATCCGCCCTGCGCGAAATACGTGTTGGACGATTTCGAAAGCGCGGTTTCGAGGTCGAGCACGTTCGAGGGCGGCGCGTATCCGGGCCAGCGCAGCCCTCTTCGTTCGTACGAGTAGTATTCGTGGTCGCGGATCGGCCGGCGCGCGCCGGGCGGCGTCCAGCCCTCGGCCGGACAGTGCAGATTCAACGGGCGTCCGCAGTCGACCATGAGCGCGGCCACGGCCGTCTTGAACGTGGATCCGGCGGGGTAGCTGCCGTGAAGCGCGCGGTTGAGCAGCGGCGATGACTGGTCGGCGGCCAGACGGCGTTCGTAAGCGTTGGGATCGAACGACGGGTGGGAGTAGAGCGCGAGGATTGCGCCCGTGGCGGGGTCGAGCGCGACCGCCGCGCCGCGCCCGTCCGGATGGTTGCGCATGAACGCCGAACAGGCGGTGAGCTGGAGATCGGAGTCGATGCAGAGCGTGACGTTCGTGCCGATGCGGCGGTCTTCCTGCAACGCTTTGAGTCCGGCGTTTTTGAAGTCCTCCTTCGTGCGCAGTTTTCCGTAGCCGGAGAGAATCGCGTCCGCCGCGTTCTCCATGCCCGTTAGCCCTTCGACCGGGTGGCGGAAGCCGACGACGTGGGCCGAGGCTTCGGCGTACGGATAGACGCGTCTGCCGGAGCCGTCTTCCTCGGTGTACGCGAGCGGGCGTCCGTTGCGGTCGAGAATCGCGCCGCGGATGAGGTGGTGCGCCGCGTTGTCGCCGCGCGGATTGTAGCGCTCCATGAAACGCACGAATTCCGGGCGCGTGAAACCGGCGAGCTGCCACGTCGCCTGATACGCGAGCACGGCGAGCGCACCGACGGTGAACAGCAGCGGGAAGAGCGGCATCCGCACCTTGCGGCCGTCGCGGTACGGCGCGAAGTGGAAACAGAGCGATGCCGTCAGAACGAGGCAGGCGATGTAAAACGCTGCGCGCGAGATCATCCTTCGAGCGTGGCCGAGGCCCTGCGGCAGGCCCAGCAGTTGTACGCGACGGTGACGAAGAACGACGCCGGCAGCCGCGGCGCGGCGGTGATTTTGACTCCGAGCAGCGTTGTCGCGCCGCCGAGGCCCATCGGCCCGATGCCGAGCGAGTTGGCTTCGGCCAGGACGCGCGCTTCAAGCCCGGAGAGTTCGGGATCGGGCGAGGAGTCGTCGAGCGGGCGCAGCAGCTGTTCCTTCGCGCGTTCGTACGCGCCGGCGCGGTCGCCGCCGATGCACACGCCGAGCACGCCGGGAGCGCAGCCCGCGCCCTGCGCGCGGAACACCGCGTCGAGCAGGCAGCGGCGCACGCCTTCGAGATCGCGTCCGGCGCCGAGCCCGGAATCGGGCAGGGAATACTGGCGCGACTGATTTTCGGAGCCGCCGCCTTTGTGAAGCACTGTTGCGCGGGCCTGACGCGAGCCGGGCGCGAAGAAGCGGAAAGGGTGCGCGGGCGATCCGTCGGCGAAGTTCGAGCCGATCTGGCGGCCGGAAGGCACGTCTATCACGTTGAGACGGAGTAGCCCGGCGTCCGTCGCTTCGCGCACGGCCAGGCGCACGGCTTCGACGATCGGCAGCGTCGGCGT
>JAZUJQ010000112.1:0-3329 GCA_045642845.1 Kiritimatiellia bacterium | reverse complement strand
CGCCGCGGCGCGCGTGTACGCGGCGGCGGCGGCCGTGAAGTTCGTGCGTGCTTCGTGCGCCTGTCCGAGGAGGCAGTTGACGAACGCTTCGTCGGCGGTCGTGGGAAACGACGCAAGGTAGAGTTCCGCGAGCTCCACCACGGCTCCGTGGCATCCGGCGTCGGAAAGCAGGACGGCTGCGTCGCGGATGGCGGCGGCGTCGTCCGCGTCGTCGGTCCGGTCGGCGGCGATGCGCTTTGCGGCGGCGAGCACGGCGTTCGTGTCGGAGTGGCGCGCCGATATGCGGAGCGCGACGCGTTCGCGGGTTTTGCCTATCGCTTTCGAACCGCCTTCGAGCGAAGAGAGCGCGTTTGTGAGGGCGGTTTCGTCGCCGGTCGCGCGGGCGAGCATCACTTCGCCGTGGGCCACGGCGCTCGGGTCGGAGTCCTTGTCCGCCCTGATGAGTTCGAGCGTGTTGCTCGCCGAGGCGAAATCGCCCTCCGCGAGCAGAAGGTGCATTTTCGAAAGGGCCGGAATGCCGCGCCCGGCGGATTCCGAACCCAGGATGGCTTCGGCGTCCTTCCGGCGGCCGCAACGGTCGAGCGCGACGGCGCGGTTGAGCTTCACGGGAAGCGCGAGATACGAATCGGCCGGAAGGTCCTTCTCCAGTTTTTCCAGCAGTTTCAGCGCTTCGCCGTAGCGGCCGTCGAGAATGGCGGCGCGGGCCGTGAAGTACCGGTGTGACGGCAGCCCGGAGTCCGCCTTGCGTTCCTGCAGCCAGCGCGCGAATTCCTCCTGCGGGAGCCCGCTTTCGCGCGCTTCGGCCAGAATGGCGAAAAGGCGGTCTTTTTCGGCGGGCGAGGTCGCGCGCGTGAACTCGTTCAACGAGATGAACTCCGCCACGGACGGCAACCCGTCCGCGAGCGCGGCCTCGGCGACCGCGGCCGGCGCGCCGGCGTCTTCCTGCGCCGACGCCATGATCGCAAGCGGCAGAAGCGCGGCGCCGATTGTCCACGATGCACGCATGCCCGTGCGCCCCCTCAGGCGAGGTTTTCCGACTTCGGCGGGGGATTCAGATCGACGTTCGCCGCTTCGGCTTCGGAAACCGGCCGGACCGGGATTTCCTCCGGAGCCGCGGCGGGCGCCGTCGCCTCCGCCTTGCGCCGGTTGAGAAACTCGTTCGCGAGAATGAAATACGCCTGGGCGACCGGCGTGGAAGGCGCGTACGCGACGAGCGGCAGTCCGTACGACGGCGCTTCGCCGGCGCGCACCGAGCGCGGGATCACGGTCTTGTACACCGTGTCGGCGTAGTGTTCGCGGACCTGCGAAATCACTTCGTCGCACAAGCGCGTGCGCTGGTACATCGTCATCACGATGCCTTCGACGCGCAGTCCGGGATTCGCGCCGTTTTTGATGCGGTCCACGAGGCGGAGAATGACCGAAAGACCCTCCATCGCGTAGTATTCGCACTGCATCGGCACGATCACGGCGTGCGCCGCCACGAGCGCGGTGCTCATCAGAATGCCGAGCGACGGCGGGCAGTCCAGCAGGACGTAGTCGTACGCGCCCGATTCGACCAGCGGTTTGAGCACGCGCGAAATCCCGTGCAGGTGGTCGTCCGATCGGGCGAGCTCGATCTCGACGCCGGCGAGGTTGACCTCCGACGGTATCAGATCGACTTTTTCGACGGCCGTCGCCGTGATGAAATCCGACACGCCCGCGATTCCGAGAAGCGCACCGTAGATCGAAATGCCTTCCGCCGGCTCCACTCCAAGCCCCGAAGTGGCGTTCGCCTGGGGATCGAGATCCACTACGAGGACCTTTTTGCGGCGCGACGCGAGCGCGGCCGCGAGATTCACGACGGTCGTCGTTTTTCCGACTCCGCCCTTCTGGTTGGCAATGGCTATTATCATGGTGCCTGGGCTTGCTGTTTTCCGAACCGGATAAGACTACGGAGAGGGGGGGATTCGAACCCCCGGTCCCAGTTGCCCGGGACGACGATTTAGCAAACCGTTGCTTTCGGCCACTCAGCCACCTCTCCAAATCGTTGTCGTTGGCGGAATCTATCAAAACGAAAACGCGAAAGCAATTGAAATCTGTTTCGACCGACGATACGCGCTGTCGCCGGTCCGAAGCCGCTCCGCCGGACGCCGCCGGATTCCGCGCGACCGTCTTTTCCACGGGGCGGGCGCGGCCCGCCTCAACTTGATTCAGCGGGTGGGTTGTGGTAGGTTTCAACCAAACGCGCGGATTCAGGTTTCCGCGCGGTTCTGCGTTTTCTCGGAACCCTCAGCGTAAACACGGCATGTCTTCACTCTACTGGTATCATTGGCTCATCGTCATTCTTCCCGTTTCAGCGGTTTTGGGTCTGGCGTTCTGGTGCCGCCGGTATTCCCGCGGCGTGGCCGACTTCCTGTCGGCCGGTCGCGTGGCGGGGCGCTACGTGATTTCGGTCGCCGGCCTGATGGAGGTCATGTGCGTGCTCGGCATCGTCGCCGGCTACGAAGCGACCTACCAGACCGGGTTCGCCATGGGGTATTGGGGCAATCTGCTTCTCCCCGTTGGCGTGTTCCTCGGACTCTGCGGGTGGGTGAGCTACCGATTCCGCGAAACCTGCGCCATGTCGGGCGGACAGTTCCTCGAAATGCGTTACAGCCGTCCGTTCCGGGTGTTCGCGACGTTCGTGCGCGTGACGGCCGAACTGCTCGCCAACTGCATAGGTCCGGCCGTGGCGGCGCGCTTTTTCATCTACCTGCTCGGGTTGCCGCACCGCGTGCACGTGTTCGGGTGCGAAGTGAGCATGTTCGTGGTTCTTCTCGTGGTCTGCATCAGCCTCGCGCTCGCGGTCACGCTCGCCGGCGGGCGCATTTCGCTCATCGTGACGGACTGCGTGCAGGGCCTCATGAGCTATCCGATATTCGTCATTTTCGCCGTTTTCATTCTGACGAACCTCTCGTGGACGGACCAGATCGCGCCGGTGATGGGCGACCGCGTCCACGGCGAGAGCTTCCTCAGCCCGTACGACATCCGCAACCTCCGCGATTTCAACGCTTTCGCGCTCGTAGTGTCGGTTTTCGGCCGCTTCTTCGGCGCGATCTGGCTCGGCAACGACACTTCGACCACGGCCCGCACGCCGCACGAGCAGAAGATGGCCGGCATTCTCGGAACCTGGCGCGGTGGCTTCAGCGGCATTTTCTCGATGCTTCTGGTCATTTTCTGCATGACGGTGCTCAATCACAGGGATTTCTCCGGCGAAGCCCACGAAATCCGTCAGACCGTCGCGATGCGCGTGATCGACCAGATTTTCCCGGACGAATCGGTTTCTTCCGCAATCAAGAATTCCATTTCCG
>JAZUJQ010000111.1:0-3044 GCA_045642845.1 Kiritimatiellia bacterium | reverse complement strand
TCACGCGGTCGCCGACGCGGTAATTGCGCCCGAGCCGCGACAGCGCGGGTCCCGTCGGATTGAGTTCGCGCTGCAGCCTGTCGTTGAGATTGTCCGCCCCGAGCAGGTTTTTGCGCATCGGCGTGAGCACCTGGATGTCCTCGAGCGGCGAAAAATTGTACCGCAGAGGAATCCTGTTGCGCACGAGTTCGAGAACGCGCGCGAGCACGCCTTCGGGGTCTTCGCACGGAATGAAGAAAAAGTCCGACGTCTCCCCCGGGGCCGGCTCGACGAACCCTTCGCCGTTGTTGACGCGGTGCGCGTTGCGCACGATGAAGCCGCCGGCTTTCTGGCGGAAGATGACGTCGAGCTTGGTGTACGGAACGACGCCTGAATCGATTATGTCGCGCAGCACGTTGCCGGGACCGACCGACGGCAGCTGGTCGGTGTCTCCGACGATGACGACGGTGGCCGTCGTGCGGATCGCCGAGAAAAGGTGGTTCGCGAGTTCGATGTCGATCATCGACGACTCGTCCACGATCACCACGTCCTCGTCGATCGGATTGTCCGAGTCGTGCGTGAACCGGTGCATCTGCGGATTCCACTTGAGCAGACGGTGTATCGTGCGCGCCGGCATTCCGGTGGATTCAGCCATGCGTTTGGCGGCGCGGCCGGTCGGAGCCACGAGCGCGATGTTGCGTTTTTTGGCCGCCCATATTTCGCACAACGCGCGGATGATCGTGGTCTTGCCGACGCCCGGACCGCCGGTGACGACGGAGAACTTGTTCGCCAATCCCATTTTGATGGCCCGCACCTGCGCCTCCGACGGCTCGAACGAAAGCTTGCGCTCGGCCACCCACGCGACGGCGGCGTCGGCGTTTATCGGAGGAAACGGCGAACGCACGTCGCAGAATTCGAGTATGCGCTCGGCGACGCGGCGCTCGGCGAAATACAGACGCTTGATGTAAACGCGGCCGCCGTCGTTCACGATGCGGCCGTGATCGATCTCTTCCTGCAGCGCGTCCTCGAGGATGTCGATCGAAATCCCCAGGATGTCGCCCGCGTGCATCAGCAGATCGGCGTTCTGGCAGTAGCAGTGGCCTTCGTCCGAAAGCTGTTCGAGCGTGTAGAAAATCCCGGCCCGGGCGCGTTGCGCCGAATCGTGCGGCACGCCGACCTTGCGCGCGATGTCGTCGGCCTTGAGGAAACCGATGCCGTCGATGTCTTCGTACAGCACGTACGGATTCGCCTTCACGACGGCTACGGTGTTCGCGCCGTAGGTGCGGATGATCTTCGCGGACATGTTGCTGGTGATGCCGTGGCCCTGCAGAAAGATCATCGTCTCGCGCGTGGCGCGGTTGTCCTCCCACGCGCGCTTGATCGCGCGGCGCTTCGCCTGCCCCAGTCCGTGCACTTCGGCGAGGCGCCCGGAATCGTGGGCGAGCACGTCGAGCGTCCGGTCGCCGAATCGTTCGACGATGCGTTTTGCCAGCTGCGGGCCCACGCCCTTGACGATACCGCTCGCCAGATACCGCTCTATGCCCTTGGCGGAAGTCGGCGCGATGCACGAAATCGAATCGGCGTCGAACTGCCGTCCGTGCGTGGCGTGGTTCACCCACTTTCCGGTCGCCCTGACGTCCTCGCCCTGCCACACGTTCCGGCATTTGCCGACGACCGTGACGTCGCGCTCGGCCCCCTGCTTCGACGATGCGAGCGTCACGGTGAGCACGGTGTAGTCGCTCTGGTCGTTGTGGAAAACGACGCTCTTGACGGATCCTTCGATCGTCTCCGGGTCGCCGGTCGGCGCAACGTCCGTCTTTTTGCGCATCGAACGTGCTCTCCTACTCCAGGCGCAGGATCCCGAGCCAGCGGTGGAATTCCTGCGGCACCGGCGAAAACGCCTTGAGCACCGCGTTCTCGCGCAGCGGATGCGCCATCTCGAGTTCAACCGCGTGCAGAAGAGGGTACGTGATGCGCTGGAGGCGCGGATCTTCCACGATCTTCGGACCGTATTTCCCGTCGCCGACCACGGGATGGCGCGCCATCGCAAGGTGACGGCGGATCTGGTGCGTGCGACCGGTCTCGATGCGCACGGAAAGGTGCGACGCCGTCGCGTTGCCGCGGATGCGGTGCACCGTCGAAAGCGCGCGTTCGCCGTCGAGCGGCAGGTCGATCGTCGACGCCTCCGCATCCCATTTCCCGTACACGACGGTGCGGTAGGTCTTGGCGACGAGATGGTTCTTGAACACGCGGACCACGGCTTCATGAGCGGCAAGCGATTTCGAGAACAGCACGCATCCGGTGGTGTCGCGGTCGAGGCGGTGCGACGCCCTCAGTTCGGGGTTGCCGGTCTGCGCGCGCAACAGCGTTTCAAGCGAGAAATCGGCGCCGTTCACCAGTATGCCGCGAGGCTTGTCCGCGATGAGATAATCCTCGTCCTGAAACAGGATGTTCACCTTGTCGGGACGCTTCGACACCGCGGTCGGAGACTGCGCGAACCCCGCCACGGTCACCTGAGCTCCGGCGTGCAGACGATGGTGCGCCATCCAGACGCACTGGCCGTCGACACGTACGATGCGAGCGTCGATCTGCTGCTTCGCAGCGCGTTTCGAAACGCCGAGTTTCTCGGCGAGAAAATCCTGCAGCGAAACGCCCTCCGACTTGCGGGGCACTGCAATGGTCGTCACTTCGGCTTTTTTCATTTCGTCATGCGGCGTTTTTTTTTTCACGCGTGCAGAAGCCGCGCGAGTTCCGCCGCCGCCTTGGATTTCACGTTTTCGTAAAGCGATTCACCGCAGGCGTCGATGCCGACGATGACCGGCAGGTCGACGACGTCCAGAGCCCAGCAGGCTTCCGTCGCGCCGAATTCTTCGAGGAAATGCACGGAGTCGACGCGCTTCACGCACGATGCGAGTTTCGCGGCCGCGCCGCCGACGGCCTGCATGTACACGCAGCCGCATTCGCGGCACGCCTCGGCCGTGGCGGAGTCCATTCCGCCCTTCCCTATTATCACGCGCAGTCCGAAACGCCGGATGATGCCCGGCATGTACGGATTCTCGCGGCTG
>JAZUJQ010000110.1:0-7304 GCA_045642845.1 Kiritimatiellia bacterium | reverse complement strand
AAGGCGGCGGATACGGCGCGGCGTTGTCGCCCTCGAAAACCACTCCGCTCTCCACCTACAAAGCGGCTTCCGGCGGATGCGGCGGAGGCGGTTCCTATTACCAGACGGAAGGCTCCGGCACTGAAGGACAGGGGTTCGCCGGCGGAGCACCGGTCGGCGTCCGCCATGTGGGGTGCGGCGGCGGCGGCGCGGGCGGTCCCGGACAGTCCTGCGCCACCACGGGAAGCATCCTTTCATACGACGATCCGTTCATCGCGGGGAACGGCGGCGTCGGGTTCGCGTGTTCCATCACCGGCGAAGAAATTTTTTACGGCGGCGGCGGGGGAGGGGGCGCCTACACCATCGACCATCCCACCAGAACCACCACCTGGCGGATCTCGATTCCGGGCCTCGGCGGAGCCGGCGGCGGCGGAAACGGCGGCGGCGGTAACACGCATCCGGATTTGATCATTGAGACGGGCGGCCGGTCCAGCGCGTTGCAGACGTCGTGCGACGGCGAGGACGGTCTGGGCGGCGGAGGCGGCGGCGGTTATGAATGGACGTACGAAAAAACGACCAACCAGTCCGCTTTCACGCACCACTACGTGAACGGCGGAAACGGCGGCTGCGGCACGGTCGTCGTGCGCGTGCCGACCGATTCACGTCCGCGCGGAAGCGGTCTGGTCATCGCCATCTGCGGGAAACTTCCCGAGCCGCCCCCGCCTCCGCTCGCCGATGACGGCGCCGTCGAACCGTGGCGCATCGAAGCGCTCGATCCGACGCACGTCGTGGTGAAGTACGATCTCCGCTACGGCGAATGCACAAACATGCTTGAAACCGGGCGTCTGGACCTTTCGGGCCGCAAGGCGATCAACACGATGCTGCGGAACGGAACGTACTCGGTCGGCGGCGACGCGACGCTTTCCGGCGTCTGCATCCAGCCGCAGGGGCAGACGATGAGCCTCCGCAACGGGCGCGACTACGGCGAGTGGAACGTGGACGCCGTTTTCCACATGTATCTCACGCTGTCGCGGCCGATGGCATCCGGCGTCACCAACACCGTGGCGTTCCCCGACGGCAGTTCCGCCGGGTTCGTCTACCGCGCGGAAACGCCGACTCCTCTGCTCAAGGTGAATCAGGTCGGATACGCCGCGTCAGCCGCGCGCAAATACGCGTACCTCGGCGGGTGGCTCGGCACGGGCGGCGCCTATCCCGTCGCCGGCCCCAAGCCGTTCACCGTCGTCGACGCGGCGACCGGCGCAACCGTTCTGTCCGGCGATTTCGTGAAACGGATGGACGATTTCCGCGACGTCAACGGCAACCTGCAGACGGGCGAAATCACGCTCGAGGCCGATCTGAGCGCGCTTTCCGAGCCCGGCTCGTATTACGTCGAGGTGCCGGGAATCGGCCGGAGCATGACGTTCCGCGTGTCGGACGCCGCGCTCGCGGACCAGTTCGCCGTCCACATGCTCGGGCTTTTCCATCAGCGTTGCGGCTGCGAGAAAACGGAGCCGTTCACGCACTGGACGGATCACGCCTGCCACACGACGGTCTACCGCGGCGTCCATCCGTCGGCGGATTCCGAATATTCGTCGTGTTTCACCGATTCGTCCGGAGCCGTCGTTTCCGGCCTGAGCCAGTTCCAGATCATCGCGGCCAATTCCAACGACTGCACGGAAGTCATGCACCTGCCGGGCGGCTGGCACGATGCGGCCGATCACGACCGCAGGCCGTATCATCTTTCGGTCGTGATGGATCTCGCGAACCTCTACCTCATGAACCCGGCGGCGTTCACCGACGGGCAGTTCTCCGTGCCCGAGCGCGCGAACGGCATACCGGACCTGCTCGACGAGGCGGAGTGGGGACTGCGCCACCTGCTCGCCGCGCAGCAGACGGACGGCGGCGTCGGCTCCTGGATCGAGACGACGCGCCACCCCGACAACATGGATCAGTGGATGCCGAGCGAAGACCGGCTCATGTACTACGTCTCGACCCCGACCGGCAATTCGACGATGCAGTACGCCGCCGCCGCCGCGCTCCTCGCCCGCGCCCTCTACGCGGCCGGAACGCCTGCCGCGACCGCCCGCGCGGACGTCTACAAGGACAGCGCGGTCAAAGCCTGGACCTTCGCGCGCGATCCCGCGTTCCGCAAGACCCGTTTTCCGATGAAAGGGCCGTCGGGAGCCTTCGTCTACTACACGGAGCCCGACAAGATCGCGCCGACGGATTGGGCGAAAGCCATCGTCAACCTCGCGGAAATCACCGGCGACGCCTCGTACTACGCCGCGATGGGCGACACGGTCAAGTACAGCTCTTTCACCGACACGGTGCGGAACCTTTTCAAATACTGCGTGAACTGGGAATCCGGCGGCCGCAGCGGATATCTGTTCAACGAACTGATGCTGCCGTCGCGCTTCGAGTCGGATTCTTCGGTCATGACGTATCTTGATTTCATGCGCGACCTCTGGACCACGCGGGCGCTTGAACAGGCCGACACGCGCTTTTCGCAGATCGATTCATCGATGCCGTACCGCGTTCCCTGGTACGGGGCCGGAAGCAGCAAGATCTCGGGCATGGACTGGGGCATGGTCGTTCCTCTGCGGCAGGCGATGTGGCTTTGCACGGCCCACTATCTGACGGGTGATTCCAAGTACCTCGCGGCGGCGCATCTGGCCTGCGATTTCCAGTCCGGCTGCAATCCGCAGGGCTCGACCTGGACGTCGGGACTGGGCGTCGTCTATCCGGTGAAATTCCTTTCGCTGCAATCGCCGGCCGATTCAATAGCCGAATACGTCGCGGGCATCACGCCGTACCGTCTCGTGTACGACACGGATGCGCTGCAACTGGCGAAGATGATGGCGTACGATTATCCGACGATCAAAACGGAGATGGCGGCGAAGCCGATCTGGCGCCGCTGGGAGGTGGGCGAAAGTCTTTCGGTCGGACCGAGCGAATACACGGTGACTGAAACGATCGGACCCTGCTGCGCCGCGTCCGGCTATCTCATGGCGACGGGTTCGAACCATGCGCCGGACGTCAACTGGCGGCGTCCGGCGGACAGCATCCGCGATCTCCCCGGCTACTGGGCCGTGCCGTGACGCCGCGGCCCGCAGGCCCGTGTGTTCCGCTTCAATCGCGTTTTCCGGCGAGCTCCGCAAGCCCGTCGTAGCGCGACGGGCGGGACGCTTTCCGGTTTGAACGCGGCCGACCGTCGTCGCCGTCCGCCCCGGGTCCTTCTTTGCCGGCTTTGAGCAAACTCGATTTCAGCCCGTGGCTGATGATTCCAAGCAGCGACAGACGGTAGATCAACGTCTCGGCGGAGACCCCGAACCGGCTTCTGACGCGGTGCACCAGACCGAGCGTCCAATTGTCGCGTTTTCGTCCGAATTGGTACGAAATTTCGCGGAGAGCGTCTCCGGGAATCAGAAATGCGTACGCGAAGTCTTTCGCGAACCGCTTCGCAAGCGGCGTTCTGCGGACGCATTCGCATCCCGAGGCGATGAACATCAGCAGATTGCCGAGTTCGGCTGCGGCGCTGAACCGCCGCCGTTCGTCCGGAGCGTCCCGATTCAGGAACAACCATGCGTTGCGGTCTTTTTCATCCCAGAAAATCTCGGCGTCATCGCCGTGGGGAAGCTCCGTTTCAACGACGCGGATGCCTTTGTCCTCCAAAAAAGGCACGATGTCGGGCAGCGGCGCCGAGCCGATTCCGCCGGCCGCACGGACCGCCTTGGCGAGCGCTTCGGGGTCGTTCGATTCCGCTTCCGCCGGGAAGTGGAGATGGAGAGTGGTTTTTCCGGGCGCGCCCGCAAGTTTTTCCGCGACGCGGTATTTCAAGACTTCCGCTTTCAGCCGCTCCAACGGGAGGCTTTTGTTGAAAAACGACGTTTCCGACACCGGAACCGGAAGTCCGTCTTCCTGCATTCCGAACGGAGAAGCCGTTTCTTCGCCGATTTCGTGCGCGAAGCCGAAACGGCTCGGAACTGAACCGATTGCGGCCGGCGGTTTTCCGAAGCGTCTTGCGGTTGCGGCCGGCGGTATTCCCGTCGTGAGGATGAGGTCGATGTCCGCAGGATCCACGTAATCTCCGTAGCGCTCGTCTTTGCATGCCGTCGGTGCGTCGTCCGGCGGTCTGGTGAGATCCAGAATGTCGATGTCCAAAGCCTCGGCGAGTCGGCGCAGCGTCTGAAACGTCGGCATGTTTCTGGCTTTCTCGAGACGGCACAGCTGCGCGGCCGACATGCCGAGCATGTGCGCGAAATCCCCCTGTTTCAAGCCCTTCGCCTGACGAGGAGTTGTTCCGCAACGTGGACGATCTGGCGACGATGAAACGTTGCAAGGTGCCGGCGTCGCGCTTGTCCGAGAGAATTCTTGGAATGCAGCGCGATTTCGACAAAAAGCTCCGGGATTCGGCGAAGTCGGCGAAACCTTCCGCAAAGAAGCGGCCGATCAAGTGATTCCGGTTTTCAGGGGCTTCCTGGCGGGGCGTCGACCGACGCCCCGCCTTTGTTTCCGGATATTCGCGGTTCCTTGGGCGCATCGGTCCGGAAAAAGGACATGGAACGGCGGAAATCTGCTATAGTTGCGCGCATGAATGCAAAGCTGACACGCCGCAGGCACGGCGATATTGAAACATCCCTGCTGGGATTCGGACTGATGCGTCTGCCGCTTGGCGCGGACGGAAAGATCGACCGTCCTCTGGCGCGGACGATGGTGCGCGATGCGCTGGACGCGGGCGTCACCTATTTCGACACGGCCTGGATGTATCTGGGCGGCGAAAGCGAGTGTTTCGTCGGCGACGTTTTCTCCGGCGTTCCGCGCGATTCGTACACGCTCACGAGCAAGATGCCGATGGGTGCGCTCGCGTCCGCCGGCGAAATGGAGGGCATCTTCGCGGAACAGCTGCGCCGCACGGGCGCGGGGCGTTTCGATTTTTATCTGCTCCATGCGTTGAGCCGCGACAACTGGGACAAGGCGAAGCGTTTCAAGACGCTCGATTTCGTCAGACGCAAGCGCGACGAAGGTCTGATCGGACGCATCGGGTTTTCGTTCCACGACACACCGGAAACGCTGCGCGAAATCGCGGACGCGTTCGAATGGGACATCGCCCAGATACAGTTGAATTTCGTCGACTGGGAATCGTACCGTTCGCGCGAGCAGTACGAAATCCTTTCCGAAAGAAACATTCCGGTTTCCATCATGGAACCGTTGCGCGGCGGTTCGCTCGTCAACCTCAACGCGGAAGCCCGCGGAATTTTCAAAGAGGCGGATTCGGATGCTCCGCTCTCTTCGTGGGGGCTTCGTTTCGCCGCATCTCTGCCGGGCGTGCAGGTCGTGCTTTCCGGAATGTCCACGCCGGAGCAGGTGCGCGAGAACGTATCCGTGTTCTCTCCGTTCCGTCCGTTGTCGGACGACGAGCGCGGCGTCATCGCGCGCGCCGTGGAGGCGTACGGCAAATCCGGCGTCGTGCCCTGCACGGGCTGCAAGTACTGCCAGCCGTGTCCGTTCGGCGTGAACATCCCCGCCAACATCGCGCTTTTCAACGAAGTGAAGCGCGGCGGCCGCGACTGCGCCGGCGCGAAGGCGGAATATTCCGCGATGCCCGACTCCGAAAAAGGCGCGAACTGCCGCCTTTGCCGCGCGTGTCTCGCGAAGTGCCCGCAGAAACTTCAAATCCCGGTTCTCATGAAACAAATCGCAGGTGAATTCCATGAATGACAACGCAAGAAACGGTCATCTCTACCTTCCTCACGAAGACCTTCCGCTTTATTCCGGAGAGCCGCCGCTGAAACGTCCCGAGGACGCCGGCCGCGTCGAGCGATTCACGGACGACGGCGATTTCTGCTACCGTCTCACGGACATTTCCACGCCGACGTATTCGTTTTATCCGGCGACCGGGATGGAGCCGCATCCGCTCGTCGTGGTGTGCCCCGGCGGCGGCTATTCGATTCTCGCCTACAATCACGAAGGGCTGGACGTCGCGCATTGGCTGCTCACGCTCGGCGTGAGCGTGCTGATTCTGAAATACCGCTGCCCCGACCGCCGTGACCAGGCGCTCGCCGACGCTCGCCGCGCGGTGCGCGTCGCGCGCGCAAACGCCGCGGCCTGGAACGTCGATCCCGGCAGAATCGGCATCATGGGTTTCTCGGCCGGCGCCCATCTTTCGGTGCGCGCGTGCTGCTCGAAGGAACCGGATTATCCGCATTCGGACGCGATCGACGAAGTCTCCGCGCGGCCGGATTTCGCCATCATCGTCTATCCGGCGTACATCGTGCGCGAAGGATGGACCAGCGATCCGGGTCTGGACATCACCGCCGAAAAAGTTCCGCCGACGTTCATCATCCAGTCGCAGGACGACACGTACTGGGAAAGTTCGGTCGCCTACGCGATCGCGCTGCGCAAGGCGGGCGTGAAGTTCGCGCTTCACCTTCTGCCGGACGGCGGTCACGGCTGGGGCATGAACCGCACCGGGCGCTCGCACGACGGCTGGGGCGACCTCGCCGCCGGGTGGATGGCGGGCTGCGGCATCATCCGCAGGTGAATTTTCTCCGCCGGGCCGCCGCCCGGCGGATCAACCGACGAACGCGCCTTTTTCGACGAGACGCGCGCGGAGCGCGGCGGTGTCCACGCCGGCGACGTCAACGCCCGTCTTTGCCGCGAGCGCGGCCGACGTGCCCGCCGCCTCGCCCATGCAGATGCAGATCGGCATGATGCGCACCGAGGCCTGGGCTTCGTGCGTGGCGCCGATGCAGCGGCCCGCGACGAGAAGGTTGTCGAGCGTTTCAGGCAGCAGGCAGCGGTACGGAATCGTGTAATACACTCCCGGCGGAAAATAGTAGTGGCTCGTGCCCGAGCCATCGGGGGAGTGGATGTCGATGTCGTAATTGCCGGCGGCGATGCCGTCCTCGAAATGCGTTCCCGCGACGAGTTCTTCCTGCGTGAGCGTGTGGCGCGCCTCGATCATCCGGCTTTCTCGCGCGCCGATCGACGGCGCGGTGGACGCCAGACGCGCGTTGCGGCAGCATTCGAAATTGTCTTTGAGGAAATTCATCATTTCCACGACCTGTTCGCGCGCGATCGCCTCGGCCTCGGAGACCGAGAACGCGTCCGTCGGGTCGTGCTTCACGACGCGCGTCGTGTTGAAATGCAGCACGCCCGGGATGCGCGTGGAAAACACCAGCACGTTTTCGCGCGGATTGAGGATCCGGCCTTCCGCCTGGAATTTTTTGTAGAGCGCGTTGATTTCGCCCATCGACTTCCAGAACGCGTCCGTGTCGACGTTGCAGACGCGGAAACAGAGCGTCATCGGCTGGCAGAGGTTATCC
>JAZUJQ010000109.1:0-9385 GCA_045642845.1 Kiritimatiellia bacterium | reverse complement strand
CAGCGGGCCGGCGGTGACGGCCGCCTTGCCGGCGTCTTCGTTGACGAGCGGGTTGGCGTACACTAGTTTCGGCGAAACGTCGAGCTCGAGTTCGATCGTCGTTTCGCCGCGGATTTCGACGCGGACGTAGCCGTTTTCGGGCTTCGCTTCGATCGTAGCGCCGTTCGCGCGGAGTGTGAAAGAGTCCGCCGAAAATTTCGGGATGCGGAGGGCGACGGTTCTGCTTTCCGCCGAATCGACGGATAAAACGATCCGGCCGTCGTACGGATACCCGGTTTCAAGTCTGACTTTCGCGCCGCCGATTTCCGCGGTCGACGGAATGTACTGGCGCACGAACAGCGTATCGCCGTCTTCGCCGTAGATGTAATCGCCGATCGACGAAACGAACCTCACGATGTTCGGCGGACAGCACGAGCACCAGAACATGGATTGGCGCGACATCGGGCCGAACCTTTCCGGTTCTTTCGCGAGCGAATTGTTGCGCCCGCGCTCCGCGTGCAGAATCTCCAGCGGGTTTTCGTAGAAGAACGACCGTCCGTCGAGCGACACGCCGGAAAGCGCGCCGTTGAAAATCGCGGTTTCGACGACGTCTCCGAAACGCGAATCGGTTTTCAGCGTTTCGAGGCGCGACGCGAAATACACCAGCGAAATCGCGGCGCACGTTTCGGTGTACGCCCGGGAATTGTGCAGATCGTACGGCACGGTGAACGCTTCGCCGTCGCGCGACTGACCTATGCCGCCGGTGATGTACAGCTTGCGGTTGAAGATGTCGTCGAACAGCGCGAAGCACGCCCGGGCGAGGTTCTCGTCGCCGCATTCGCGCGCAACGTCCGCCATGCCCGAATACAGATAGCACGCGCGCACCGAGTGGCCTCTCGCTTCGCGGAGTTCGCGAGCGGGCCTGTCGCTTTGCATGTAAGCCGCGTTGTACCATGCGTTTTCCGGGGTTTCGTCCGTCCGGCCTCTGGCGTCGATGAAATGTTTCGAAAGTTCGAGCCATTTTTTCTCGCCGGTGCATTCGTGGAGTTTAACCAGCGCGAGTTCGATTTCTTCGTGACCGGGCGTGCGGAACGCGGCGGAATTTTCGATTCTGAAAACGCGGTCGATGCAGTCCATGTACCTGCGCATGCAGTCGAGGAGTTTGTCCTTGCCCGTGGCGCGGTGGTACGCGACCGCCGCTTCGACGAGGTGTCCGGCGCAGTAGAGTTCGTGGCAGTCGCGGTTAGTGAAACGGCCGTCCGGTTCGACCGTCTGGAAATAGATGTTGAAGTAGCCGTCTTCGCGTTGGTTGTCCGCGATGCGGTCGATCGTTTCGTCGACGAGTTTTTCAAGATCCGGCGCAGGACGTTTTTCGATGATGTTCGCCACGCCTTCGATCCACTTCGCCACGTCGGAGTCCCAGAAGAAATGCGGCTTGTTCGGAAGGCCTTCCTTCCAGTCGCACTTGAACGCGTCGAACCTGCCGGTTTCCGCGAAGCGGTCGCGCACCGCGTAGACCGTGTTCTCCGCGTTCACATCCTGGCGTTCCTTCCAGAATCCTTCCGTTATGTCGACGTCTCGGAATGAAACGGGTTTCATGCTTCGGCGATTCGTGTTTCGCGCGGCGGGCGCGCGGTTGTTTTACAGCGCTTTGCAGCCGGAGTCGGTGACGACCACGGTGTCCTCCCACCGCGCGCCTCCGATTTCCGGATAGTAAAGCCCGGGTTCCACGGTCACGATCATTCCGGGCGCGAGCGTTCCGCCGCCGCGCGAAAGCCGCGGCGCTTCGTGGATTTCGAGACCGACTCCGTGGCCGGTGCCGTGGAAATATCCGTAGGCGCGTCCGGCGGCGTCGACGCCGCTTTCGTATCCGCGCGATTCGAAAAACCGTTCGACCGCGGCGTGGACGTCCGCGCCCGATGCGCCGGGCTTGACCATGCCGAGCGCCAGTTTCTGCGCCTCGCGCACGGTCGTGAGCAGCCGCCTGCGTTCCGTGGAGAGTTTTCCGTGGAAAAACGTGCGCGTCAGATCGCCCCAGTAGCCGCTTGAAAGCGATCGCGGAAAAATGTCGGCGACGATCAGTTCGCCCGTGCGGAGCGGGCCGCTTCCTTCTTCGTGCGGATCGGCCGCCTGCGCGCCGCCGGCTGCGATCGTGCCGTCGAAATCCATCGTCCCGTGCGCAAGCAGAACGCCGCGCACGAGTTCTCTCGCGCGTTCGCTCGTGAACGGCTTTCCGTCGAGGCGCAGCGTGCCGTCGCGCGCGGCGTCGGCCGAACGGATCGCCGCGCCGAGCGCGCGCGCCGCCGCTTTGGCCGCGCGCTGCGACTCTTTGATCGAAGCGATTTCGCGCGGGTCCTTCACGCGCCGCGCGTCCGCGAACGGCGACGTCTCCGCCACCGTCGTTTCGATTCCGTTTTCGTTCAGTTTGCGGGCGAGTCCGATCGGAAACGACGGCGGAACCTCGGCCTTAGAAACTCCGTGCAAACGGAGAAATCCGCTCAACAGGCCGACGCCGGACGCGCGCTCGGATTCGGTCAACTCCAATGTGTCCGCGGATTCGACGCGGCAGCCGCACGCCTGGCGCGACGCGCGGGCGAATTCCATCCGGTTCACCAGAAGCGCGGTCTCTCCGTCCGGAAAACGCACTACGTCCACGGGGTCGGGGGCGTCGAAACGCGTCGCGTAAAAAACATCCGGCACGTTGCGGGATGAACCATGCAGAACAAACGGGACTTTTTTCATTGCGGAACCTCGAAATTCAAACGGTCACGGCACGCGCGCGGCGCGTGCGTCGCGACGCGCGCCGTCGGTCTTCCAGAACTCACGCAGATCACGGACGAAACGCGCGAAAAATTCGTCGTTTTTGTCCATTTTGAACGCCGCGCGCGTGGCGGCGTGCGGATCGCGGGTTTCCTCCATCACGCGGTAAAACGTCGGGAGAACGTCCTCGTACGGATCGCCGCGCAGAGCGGGCGCGCCGCGGTGGAGAAAATACATGATGCCGTAAGACAGCGCGTACGACGGGTGCAGCGTGCGGCGTGAATTCCCCTTGTCGTAGGAAACCGACGCATGCGCGTAGAACTGCTTGTACGATTCGAACAGCGTGCGTTTGACGATCCCGGACCAATCCTCGTTCTCCCGGGCCAGACGCTGCAGGTAATCGGCGGACATTTTGTCTTCGCGCACCGTCCACGTCCTTCCGTTCGACTCGTAGGACTTGAAGAATTCGGCGCTGCCTTCGTTGAACCACGCCGGAGCCGGCGCGCCGCACCATGCGGAGAAAAGATACTGATGGAACCCTTCGTGCTGAATCACGTCGGCGACGTCCTGCGTGGAATTTTTGAGGACCGGACGGATGACGAGTTCACGGTGCGACGGGATGAAGATTCCCGAAGTGTTTTCCGCTTCGCGCCGGGACATGCTTCCGTCCGCCGTGAGATACGAAACGTATTCGTCGGACGTTTTGAACAGACGCACGATGCTCGTGCCGTCGATCGTGTCGGAAAACGGCGGAGTCAACGCGGCGTAGCGCGGTCGCAGCGATTCGAGGTTGCCGAGAATCGCGTCCGCCGCGCCGTCCGTGGAGGCGTCGTCCGAAAGCATGATGTAGTTTTCGGAATCCATGTACCACCAGTCGTCGAGCAGCTCGACGCTCCTGCGGGCGCGGGCGCGTTCAGCGTCGTCGACGAGTTTGGCGGGCGCGCCCGATGCGCGCACTTTGCGTTTGGAGGCGCGTTGTTCGGCCTTCGCCCGCTCGTAAAGTCCGGAAGTGCGGATCGCCGAGAGCAATTCGTTTTTTATGCGGTTGTCCCAGTCGCGGTCGCCCTGGCGCGGCGTTTCCGCCGAAAAGAGAATCAAAGCGAACCAATGGCGCGGGTAATTCGACGCGTTGTGCGCGTGCGGATTGAGCCTGAACGCATACGCGCGCATTTTCGCATCCTGCAGAGGAATTTCGAACACCCGCGAAAGCCGCATCGGATTCACCTGCATCGCGACCGGCTTGCCGGACGCGCGCACGCCCGTGAAATCCTCGATCCATTCCGAAAGAACCGACGGGTCCGCGTCCGGTCCGATCGCGAGAGCGTCGTCGCCGGCGATTCTCCCGTACGCATCCAGCGTGACGTCGGATTCCTGCAGTCCGACCGGAAGACGCGTCAGCGCTTTCGCGAGCGTCACGCCGTTGCCATGACGGTCCGCCCACATGGCCGCGGTCTGTTCCTTGCGCCAAAGCTCTTGGAAATCGTACCGGTTTTCAGTCCATTCTTTGTCGCCGAGACGGCAGAGGTACTGTCTGATTTCAACAGCGGCCGCCGGCATCTGTTTCGCCGCAGGCATGACCGGCAGCACCAGACCGATGGCGGGAAGCTCCTGGATGTCCGCGTACCGCGGCGCGTTTTTCTGCATGGCGCAGGCGGAAGAAACCGCAAGCGCCGCCGCGACCGAAACCAGCGTCCCGGGTTTCATGCCGTGAAAAACTCCGTGAGGAACCGGCTCACTTCGCGCTCGAAAACGGACGTGTCCTTTCCGCCCGAACGATGCCACTTGAACAGCATGTGGTGGCAGAGCCCTTCGGCGGCGTCGAAGAAATCCTCCGCGGACATGTCGCGGTATCCCGGCAATTTGCGGCATTCGGCGAAAAAAGCGACGCCTTCCTTTTCGTAGAGTTTGAACTGTCCGAGAATCTCCGCCGGCGGTTTGCCGCCGCCCTTGCTGTTGTGGTACGCGATTCCCATCCGCATGAACGCATCGTGCGAAGCGTGGTGGTAGACCCACATTTTGGCGAACGCGTCATGGGCTTCGCGCGCCGTTTTGAACCCGGCGTCGCGCAGCGCCCGCATGTCGTCGACGCGTTCCTTGACGATGTTCAGCACCACGGCTTCGCCCAGTTCTTTCTTGCCGTGGAAAAAGTTGTAGATGGAGCCGACGGAAAACTGGGCTTCGTGCGCGATTTCGGCTATCGATGCGTCGGCGAAACCCTTTTCGGCGAACACGCGCTCCGCCGCCGCCAGGATCGACAGGCGGTGGTTTTCGTACTCGCGCTCGCGTCTCAGCTTCGCCGGACTGTCTTTCGTTTTTCGTTCCATTGCAACTCCTTCATTTTTTGAACCTGTGTTCATTATCTGTAAAATGCGTTGAAAATGCAACACTCGCCGCGCACCCGGCGCGGAACTTCGGTTATAATCGGGTCCGCGATGACACACACGCCGTTTCTTGATCTCCATCTGCATTTGGACGGATCGCTGTCCATTGCCAACGTCCGCGCTCTCGCCGCGATGCAGAATATCGCCGTAGACGAAACCGATGCGGCGCTCTCCGCGCGGCTTGGGGTCGAACCCGGCTGCCGCGATCTCAACGGGTATCTCGAAAAATTCGCGTTTCCGCTTGCGCTTCTGCAAACGCCGGACGCACTCGAGGCGTCGGTGCGGACTCTGCTGTCGGAGCTCGCTGCGACGGGAGCGGTTTACGTCGAGATCCGCTTTGCGCCGCAATTGCACTTGCGCGGCGGGATGACCCAGACCGACGCCGTCGAAGCCGCGATCGGCGGCCTTGCCGGCGCCGCGATTCCGGCGAATCTGATTCTCTGCTGCATGCGCGGCGCGGACAACTTCGCCGAAAACGCCGAGACCGTTCGTGCGGCGGCGCGCTTTCTCGGCCGCGGCGTCTGCGCGCTCGATCTGGCCGGCGCCGAAGGTCTTTTTCCGACGGAGGATTTCGCCGGCGTTTTCGCGGCCGCGCGCGAAGCGTGCGTGCCGTTCACGGTGCACGCCGGCGAAGCCGCAGGTCCAGAAAGCGTGCGCACCGCGCTCTCTTTCGGGGCGGCGAGAATCGGACACGGCGTCCGCGCGATCGAAGATCCTGCACTTGTCGACGAACTCGCGCGCAGGGGCGTGACGCTGGAACTGTGCCCGACGAGCAACCTCGACACCCGCGTGTTCGAATCGATCGACGAGTTTCCGATCATGAAATTCATCGAGGCGGGGGTGAACGTCACCGTGAACACGGATGACATGGCCGTTTCGCGCACGACTATAGCCCGCGAGTTCGAGCGGCTTTCCGCCGCGTTCGGCGTCGATCCGGCGCTTCGTCACCGTCTTCAGGAAAACGCCGTCCGGGCCGCGTTCTGCGGGGACGGGCTGAAAAAGGAACTTCTCGAAAAACTCCGCGGCGCGGCGCCATCCGTTTGAAAAAGTGGTAGAATCCCGCGCGAAGTTGCATCCGGTCAGTCAACAACAACAAACCGAAACAAAACAATGAAAAAGATTCTTGCGCCAATCGCCGTTTTCTCCGCAGCGCTTGTCATCGACGCTTTTGCGGAAACTCCCGACATAACGGTCCGCCTCGATTCCCTTGACGCGGCCAAGGTCCTCGTCCGCGATGTCTGCGCCGACATGGCTCCGGGCGATGAATCCGGAAATTTCGCCGAAATGCTCGATTTCAACGCATTGCTGAAAGATTTTCTCGGCGGCGCCTTCAAGGAGGCTCCCGAAGTCGATGTTTCAAAACCGGTTTATTTCGCCACCGTCTGCAAGCCCGAAGGCGAAGCGTGGCATCTTGCCGGCGTGCCGACATCCGCGGCCGAGCCCAAAGAAGAAGGCGTGTTCGACGGACATGTCTTCGCGGCGTATTCGAACGGTTACAGCTGGTTTTCAAATAAAAAGGAAATCGTGTCCGACGCCGCGCTGCTCGCCGAAGTCACGGCGTTCAAGGGCTCTTTCGCGAAATATCCGGTGAACGGAAAGATCCGCGATTGCGCCGCCGTCGGATGCACGGACGAACAGTTCGAAGCGCTTTGCGCCTCGGCTCCCTGCGGTGAAAATCCGTTTTCGAAACTTTTGAACGGCGTCATGAAACGGGCCCTGGAGTGCAACAAATCGTACGGCGAATGCGATTTCGCGTACACGTACGTTCCTCGCCGCGGCGCTGTCATCGTGTCTTCGTGCGCGACGAAACCCGAAGCCGAAGGCACGAAGGACATCCTCGCAACCCCGGCGCTTTCGTCCGCCGCCCTTGCGAAGTTCAGCGCCGATGCATTCTGCTACGGAGCCGCTTCGTACGATTCCTCCGTTTCCGAAATCATGCCCGACGCCGATGAATGGCTCGCCGTCATTCCGTTCGACAAAATCAACGACGCCGAAGTCGCGGCCGTGGTTTCGAATTACGTGAAATCGGTCACCGCCGCCTCCGAGAGCGTGAAGTCCGGCAACCTCGACATCGCTTTGGACAAAGCGGGCCGTTTCCGCGTGACTTCGTTCGGCGATCTCGGCGACACCGCCGCCGCGCTTGACGCCTACAAGGCGCTCGGCGATCTCGTCCGCCGCGCTTCCGCCGGCAAGGACGGCGTCAGGGTCGAAGACTCCGCCGCCGGAACGTCGATTTTCCTCACGCCGTGCGCGCTCTGCCGCAAGTGCCCCGATGCAGGAAACGAGAAATGCGCGGCCGTCGCCAAAAAGTTTCTGGGCGACGAAATCGCGCTTCGTCTCTCCGCCGACGCCGGATCCGCGCGCTGCGTGCTCTCGTTCGGCGACGGCGAAGCGCCCGAAGCGTCCTCGGCGCGTCCTCTCGCGCTGCTCGCCGAGCTTGAGAAGGAATTCCCCGGAGTCCGTCCGGTTTCCGTCGGCGCGATCTCGTTTTCGCGCCTGCTGCGGGACGGCGTGCTTCCCATCGCGTCCGAAATCGATCCTGAAAACGCGGCCGATCTCAAAACGCTCGTCGACGGCGCCGTCACCGGACTCGGCGAATGCGGCCTTGCCGGCGGCGTTCTCGGCGATCGCTGCGTCAGCGTCAATGTCATCGAAATCCCCGAACTCAAGACGCTTTGGGCCGGATTCGCGTTCTTCCAGATGCAGTGCATGAAGGCGATGATGGAAGCCGACTGCGGCTGCGTCATTGAATGCGACGGCGAAGACGCCGAGTTCGACGAGGAGGAAGGCGGCTGCGAAGGCGGCGTCTGCCCGCTGCCGGCGGCCGAAGAGTGATTCGGACGTGACCGCGCCCGCGCCGAAAGTTTCAGTGCTCGTACCCACGCTGAATTCGGCGCGGACGCTCGGCGAGTGCCTGGATTCGCTGCGCGCGCAGGACTATCCTGCGGATCGCGTGGAACTCGTCGTCGCCGACGCGGGTTCCGCGGATTCCACTCTTGAAATCGCCCGCGCCCGCGGAGCGGCACGTATCGTTGAAAATCCGCTCCGCACGGGCGAAGCCGGCAAGGCCGCGGCCTTCGCCGCATCCACGGGGGAGCTGCTGCTGCTGCTCGACAGCGACAACGTTCTGCCGTCGCCCGACTGGCTGAGCCGCATGGTCGCGGCGTTCGAAGATCCCGAAGTTTCCGCGGCGGAACCGCTTCGCTACGAATCCCGGCCGGGCGATCCGCCTTTGGTGCGCTATTTCGCGCAGCTGGGCATGAACGATCCGCTGTGCCTTTACCTCGGCACGTACGACCGCGAATGCGCGGTCACGCGCCGCTGGACGGAACTGCCGGTGGAATACGAAGACCGCGGGGATCGCCTCGTGCTGTCGCTCGACGCTTCGAAGCCGTTCCCGACGATCGGCGCGAACGGTTTCATGATCCGTCGCTCCGCACTTGCGCACGCCGGCGTGGACCGCTACTGGTTCGACGTCGACGTTCCGCGTGAAATCGCCGCCGCCGCGCCGGACAAAACCGTGCGCATCGCCAAGGTGAAAACCGGAATCGTGCATCTTTACTGCGATTCTCTCGTCGCGTTCGTCCGCAAACAGAACCGCCGCGTCCGCGACTATCTTTATTTTTCATCGAACCGCGCGAAGGCGCCTTCTCCGCCGCTGTCGTCGATCGTCCGCTTTTCGCTCGCGACGCTTTTCGCGTTTCCGATTCTGCGCCAGGCGCGCCGCGCCGCCGCGCTCACCGGCGATGCGGAGGCGTGGAAACTCCATCTTCCGGCGTGCCGCGCCACGCTGCGCGTCTACGCATCCGCGTTCATCCGCCGGGCTCTCGGCGCGAAACCGGCCGCAGCCGACAGATCCGCGTGGCGGCAATGAACGTTCTGGAAGTCGAGAACCTTTCGGTGCGTTACGCCGGAGCCCCCGCTCCGGCGGTCGACGGCGTTTCTTTTTCCCTCGCGCAGGGCGAATGCCTCGGAATCGTCGGCGGCAGCGGGTGCGGAAAAAGCACGACCGCGCGCGCGATCGTCGGTCTTGAAAGGCCGGCGTCGGGACGCATTCTCTGGCATGGTCCGGACGGCGCGCTAGACGTCTGGAAAATGACGCGCGCCGAACGCGCCGTCTACCGCCGCGCCGTGCAGATCGTTTTTCAGGACACCCTCGGCGCGCTCAATCCGCGCATGCGCATAGGTACGGCGCTCGACGAGGTCCTGCGCGTGCACAAGCGCGCGGAACGCCCGACTGCGGCCGCGCGCGCGGCGCGCACGGC
>JAZUJQ010000108.1:0-2877 GCA_045642845.1 Kiritimatiellia bacterium | reverse complement strand
GGGCAGGAAGCGGCCTGCACCCACACCTCGCCGCGCAAACCCTCGCACAGCATCGTCGCCGAAGCTTCGCGAGTCTACGAAGTCGGCTTCGTGCAGAGCACGAGCGGCTACACCGTGCCCGGGCAGCAGCTCGCGCTCTGCCGCCGCTACACACCAGGCTGGATGGACGAAGGCTCCGACGTCGTCAGACACGCCTACGAATACCATCCGATGTTCCTCGCGCGCCACATGCGCGCCCAGCTCGCGATGCTCATGAACAAGCCGAACCTCGCGCTCGAGGTCGTGGCCCGTCTCCGCGCCGACGGATATCCCGAAGACATCTGCCGCCGCCTCGAAACGGACATGAACACGCACTTCCGCAACGTCCCGGCGCGCGAAACCAAGGCGCTCACGTCGGTCATCGGCGCCCCCGGCTCCGACAACGGATCGCTCAAGGCCTCCACCAACGCGACGGGCGCCGAAACCAAGAGCGGCGTCGACATCGACGTCGACGAGTCCCAGGGCGAACTCAAAGACTACGAGCTCAACCCGTGGGTCGGCCTGATGTTCACGCACTCCAAGGCCAACGACCAGATCGAAACGGTCCGCTACGGAATCTCCGCCGGCCTGTCGCTCTCGCGCAACACGAGCATTTCGGTCGAGGGCAACCTCGGCGAAATCAAGCAGACGGTGCGCCCGTACTGGAACTCGGTCGTCGCGACGAACGTCCCCTACTCGCAGAAACTCTACAAGTTCCGCATGGAGACCACCGATGCGCGCGTCTCGCTCGTCCGCCGCACCGAAAACGGCGCGATTCTCACCGCCGCGCTCGGCTGGATGGAAAAGAAGTCGACGACGCGCCGCAGGTTCTTCCGCCGGAACGGCAGGCTCTGGACGTACGACCGCAACGGCAAACCGGTGCCGTTCAACCTGCAGGACGGGCTCAATTCGTTCGACTACGAGGAAGCCGACCACAAGGACACCACCATCATCGCCACCGTCGGCGCGAACTTCCATCCGAAGGACACGCTTACAATCGCCGTCATGTACGACCACGGGTTCGTGCCGTCCGCCGTCAAGAACATCACGTACGACAGCGTCGCCGTCAACACCGCCTGGCGCCCCTACGACGACTGGGCCGTCGACACGCACCTGCAGTACTGGACGTACGAGGACGACAACGCGATGTTCAACGGCCGCCTCGAGTCGCTCTGGGAAGCGGATTCGCAGCTCGGCATCTGGGCCGGCTTCCAGCTCTCCACCGTCACCACCTCCGAAGGCTGCGACTACTACTGGACCCCGTACTGGGATCAGCGAATCATGGGCATGATCCGCCTGCAGCAGCGTTGGGAAGGCTTCGGCCTGCGCCTCGACATGCTCGGCGGCTACCAGCGCGAGGACGGCCGCAGCGACCGCGCCTACGAAACAGAAGTCACCGAAGACAAGGACATCATGGTCGACGGGCTCGCCAACACCGTCACCGAGGTCAAGACCGATTACATGGTCGTCTCCGATCCCGGCACCGGCTGGAACCTCGCGTGGGGCTTCTCCGGCGCTTACGAACGCAAACTCGCCGAAGAAACGACGCTCACCATCGAAGGTGAAATCGTCGCCATGCGCGAATACATCGACCACTCGCTCCTGATTTCGCTCCGCATCGGCTTCTGACGAAAGCTGTCATGACACGCCCGCGCCAATCCGTCTTGCCCGCGCTCGCCGCCGCACTGCTCGCCGCAGGTTGCGGATCGGGACGCGAACCGACGGAAACCCTGCGCGCGGGCGTGGACGTGGAGTTTCCGCCGTTCTGCTACCGAGAAAACGGAAAACTCGTCGGCTTCGACGTCGAACTCGCCGACGAAGCGTGCCGCCGCCTCGGCTGGAAGTTCGAACCCGTCCCTCTGGTCCGTGAGGAAAGCGGACAGGCGATGGCGAATGAAAAGGTGGACTGCATCTGGACCGCGTTCACCCGCACGGACGACGGAAGTCTCTACGCCTGGTGCGACTGCTACTGCGAGGACGAAATCGTCGTCCTCGTCCGCGCGGATTCCGACATCGTCGACATCCGTCAGCTCGCCGGGCGCATCGCCGTCGTGCAGGCCGGCACCGCCGCATACGGCGCCATCAATCCCGGCGGTCCGTGCGAAAAACTGGGCGCCTCGTTCAAAAAATGCATTCTGGCGTCCGGCGGCGCAGAAGCGATCAATCTGCTGCAGAACCGCGAATGCGATGCGCTCGTCGTCGACAAATCGCTCGTCGACGCCGACATCGCGCGCTCGCGCACGGTTCTCGCCGTTCTGCCCGAACCCGTTCTGAGGGAACGGCACTCCGTCGCGTTCCCGCCCGGCCGTCGCGACCGCCGAGACGCGCTCAACCGCACGTTGAGCGAAATGGCCGCGGACGGCCCGACCCGGAAAATCTCCGGAAAATATTTCGGCGGCGCGAACGCGATCGCGCTCAAAACGATCGGAGGCGGACGGTGAGGATGCGCGCCGCCCCGGTTCTTTTCGCACTGCTCGCCGCTTTCACGACGGCGTGCGCAGGCGACGGCGTTTCCTCCGATCCCGGCGACAGCGGACTTCTGAATTACGCTTCGGCGCTGTACGACCGCATCTGCGCCGGCTCAGGCGAACCCGTTCCGGGCCTCGTGTACGCGAAGTCGGATCAGACGGAAGGCGCCGCGGACGACGAGGTCGTTCTCGCCGCCCGGTCCGCTCCGGTCTCGCGCCGTTACCGCTTCATACGGCAGCCGGTCGGCCGGTCGGCCGACGGACGGTCGATGCATTTCGCGGTCCGCCGCGATCTCGAGGACCTTTACAAACGCCTCCGCGACGGCTATGAAGAAATCAAAGTCCACGATCAAGCGTGGCTCGACGGCCTGACGCGCGAATGGTTCGGACA
>JAZUJQ010000107.1:0-3783 GCA_045642845.1 Kiritimatiellia bacterium | reverse complement strand
CGGAACATCTTGCGAAGAAAGGACGCCGCGCGATGGCGTGGGACGAAGTTCTCGAAAGCGGGACGTGCCCGACGAACGTGATCATCCAGTGCTGGCGGGGCCGGGAGCATGCCGTCACGGCCGCGAAACGGGGGCACGACGTCGTGATGTCGCCGTGGAAAGAGACGTATCTCTCGCTACCGGAAAGCCGCGAGGATCCCGTGACGTACCGGCGCCCCGTCGACCAATACGACACGTTCGTGACACGCGAAGGGCTGCGGGCGTTCGATCCGCTGGGTGGAATTCCCGCGGAATTCGCGGACCGGATCCTCGGTGCGGAATGCTGCTGCTGGTCGGAGGGGACGCGCGAGGCGGCGACGCTTCTCCGCAAAACGTGGCCCCGCGCGGAGATTTTTGCGAAGGCGCTCCGGGAGCGGGAGTCGAAGGATTCGCAGCCCCGGTGAAATCCGGGACGGAACAATTCCAATTCTGCGTCGGGCGCGCGGCGTCTTGAACTGCCGCTGGCCGTTGTATACAATCCACGGCAGAACACCACTCCGCCGCGTGCGGGATTTTCAACGAATTCAACAAATGCCATGAAAACGAATATGTTCCGTTTGTTGTCCGGCGCGTTGCTTTTCTGCGGAATCGCGGCCGAAGCTTCCGTTCCCAGCACGTTCATTCTGCCAGAGAGGCCTTTGGTGTATGCGATCGGCGATTCGCTCACCACGGGGTACATGGCGGGCGGCGAAAGCGGCAGCTGGGCGAAGATTTTTTCAGATGGCGTGGGCGGCGTGTTCGTGAACGATTCGCAGTCCGGATCGATGCTCAGCCATTGGTATTCGCGCCTCACGGGGAACGCCGATCGCAACGCGCCGTACGAGACCAATTACGTCGGTCCCGTCCGGAACGCGATCAAGAACGCGGCCGGTGCGGCCGACGTCATCGTCATGACCCTGGGCGTGAACGACTTCAATCTCGACACGGCGCGCGAACGTGAGGTCGACGACGCCGAAGTCGTGGCGGACGAAATGCTCAAGTTTCTCGCCGCTTTGCATGCCGAGAACGCGGACGCGAAAATAATCGTCGTCGGCACCGAGCGGTTCGGTTGCACGATTCAGGAGGCGATCGCGGATCATCCTTCGTATTTCAACAAGCGCTACATGTCGACGCGTTGCCGCGCGTACAGCCAGATCCTCCGCACCGCCGTGAACCGCGCGCCTTACAACGCCTACGCGGCGTACGTCGATTGCACCGATATTTTCATGAACCCGGGGACTTACGCGCCGAACGAGCTGAATTCGGACGGCGACGGGCTTCATCCCGGATACGTCGGCGCCACCAACATCGCCGAACGCGCGCTTTCGGTCGTGAACATGGCGCTGCCCGAGCGCGTCGTCCGTCCGGTTTCTTCCACGCTTGCGACGTTCGACCCCGGCACCGGCGTGAAGGGACCGTATTCGTACGAAGTCGCGGTCAACCGCGCGGGTGAAATCAAGGTGGTTCTGGACATCGCCGACCTCAACCTGAACAACGCCACGTGGCTTGAAATCAACGGCAAAGCGGTGTTCACGGGAATCCGCGCCGACGATTCGAGCGGCGTCCGCATCGGCGACAGCGTTTTCTCCGACAAGAACATGTCGTTCCGAGCGGCGGTCGCGACGGTTCAGATCAACCCCGGCACGGGAACCGCGTTCGCCACGTTGCGCGACGAGTGGAACAACACGTATCACGGTTCGGTCGAGCTCGGCGAGATCGGGGACGTTCTCCGGATCGCGATCCCCGAGCTTCCGAATTCCATGAAGTTCAATTCGCTTTCGGTCGTGCAGGCGCCGGTTTCGGGCGACCGCGTTCTTTACGAAAACAATTTCGACTCAGGGGATTTTTCGAACGACAATACGCGCACGGCGTCGTTGACGTCCGAGAACGGACGCATGAAAATCGCGGGCTGGAACGACAATGCGTGGTGGCAGAAAACTCTTCCGCTCGCGAGCGCCGGCGGAACGGTCACCGTTACCGTCGACATCTACCCCAACTGGCAGAATTCCGAAGGTTCGCCCGTGCTTTCGATCAACGGCACCGCCATCATGATCAACGGCGCGAACGGCCAGATGAAACTCGCCGACGGCAACAAATACAATTCCTGCACATCGCAGAAACAGGCGGTCACGGTGACCGTCGATCCGCTGACCGGCGCCGGTCATCTTTTCGTGGATCAGTCCGCGGCGAACTACACGAACCGCGAATGCGATTTCAACATCGAACCGTTCGGCGGCAGCGTCACGGTCAAACTCGGCTACGCCGGAAACGGCTGGAGCGCCGACAACATCGTCGTCCGCCAGATCGGCGACGCCGGCGAGAGCGTGCTCACGCCGCTGCCGGGATCGATTCCGAACGAACTTTATTTCAATGATTTCACGGAGAAGACGGACAACGATTACTCGACCCCGACGGTGACGCTCGGCTCCGACGCCAAGGCCGGACAGGTTCTTTTCACCGGCTGGGACGACCGCTCGAAGTGGGTGAAGACCGTGCCGTTGATTTCCCGCGCCGGATGCGTTTCGGCGACGATCAAAATTTCGCGCACCAACTGGTACACCGCAGGCGCTTTCTACCCGTACGTCACGGTCAACGGAACACCGGTTCTTTACAACAACGGAAGCAATTCCAGCGGCACTTCCACGATGCTGCTTCCGGACGGCAACTCCTACCGTTCCAACGCGGAGCAGATCGTTACCGTCACGGTGTGCCCGATGAACGGCAAGGGACACGTGTACGTAGATCAGTACTATTCCAAGTCGTACATCAGCGATCGCGAAGCGGATTTCGAGATCGAACCGTTCGACGAAACCTTCACGTTGCAATTGGGATACGCCGGCAACGGGTGGGACGCGGACGACGTGAAGATCGAACAGTTTCTTCCGGAGTACGGTTTTTACGACCCGGTCATCATAAACGGGTCTCTCATGATCATCAGATAACGGTCGGCGAGCCGACCATCGGACGGAATACAGAGAAATGAAGCATGCATTGTCAGTTGCGGTCGTTCTGGCCGCGTTCGCCGTTCATTCGTTCGCCCACACGGCGAAGTTCATGACGAATTGGAAGGATCCCGACGTCGTCGAAACCCCGGGGCGGCTCGTCATGCCGCACCCGTCGAATTTCAACGGCAAGATGTTTCTCGGATGGAAAGACCGCAAAACAAAGGAAATGCACCCGAAGTGGGCGGTCGTGCAATTGACCGGCGACGCCGAGTTCACGCAGGAATACGCGGAGCTGGATCTTTCGGCATGGACCGAAGGCTCCGACGGCAAACCTGTGAAGCACAAGACCGGGCAGGGCGTTTTCTACGCATTGGGCGATTCGATCACCTTCGGCACCAAAGTCGGCGGCAACGACGGCGCGTGGCCGAAATTCGTCAGCGAGAAACTTGGGCTCAAGTGCGTCAACGACGCGCGCGCCGGCTCGCGCCTCTCCGCATGGCGCAGCGTCCTCACGCAGGCCAGAAACCACAATCAGGTCGTCGACAGCCACGCCGGCGGCGTGACGCGCGACCAGATGCTCGCCGGCATCCGCAAGGCCGGCGTCATAGGCTTCACTCTCGGCACGAACGATCTGCTCTACAACAACAAGGGCGATGACGTCGCCTTCCGTCTGATCGAGTTCGTGGAGGCGCTCCACCGCGAGAACCCGCAGGCACTCGTTGTGATCGTGAACGGCAAAAAGATGGAGGCGTTCCGCGGCGGCGGCAAGTACGCGGCGAACGGAGCGGAGCAGAACGTTTTCGCGGACGACTGCGCGAAA
>JAZUJQ010000106.1:0-2864 GCA_045642845.1 Kiritimatiellia bacterium | reverse complement strand
TCTGCGCGAGCGCGGAGATCGCCACGCTTTCGGTCTTGCCGCGCGAATTGCCCGCCGCAAGAACGTTGTGGATGCAGTCCTCGAAGCCGAGCAGTTTCGCGGTGAGCACCCGGTCGATCGGCATCGGAACTCCGTAACTCGCGGCGGAGCCGAGAGGGGAGCGGTTCACGACTTCGTACGCGGCCCAGAGGAGCGTGAGGTCGTCGAGCAGTTCCTCCGCGTAGGCCGTGGCCCAGACGCCGACGGAGCTGGGCATGGCGGGCTGCAGATGCGTGCGGCCGACCATCGGAACTGCGGCGTTTTTCGCGCCGAACTTCACGAGCGCGTCGCAGAGGTCGAGGCATTCGCCCGCGGCTCCGAGCAGTTCGTGGCGGATGAACAGGCGGATCGCCGTGGCGGACTGGTCGTTGCGGCTGCGGCACGTGTGGATGCGCTTGCCGAGGTCGCCCAGTTTCGCCGTGAGATTGCGCTCGATGGCGAGGTGGCAGTCCTGATCCTCGCCGGTGATTTCGAATTTTCCGGCGCGTGCGGCGTCGCGCAGCGCGGCGAGCTCACGGAGAATCGACGCGAGTTCGGCCTTGGAGAAAAGCGCGAGTTCGCCCGGCAGACGCGAAAGCATCGTCGCGTGCGCGGCGGAGCCGTAGCAGTCCCATTCGGCCAGACGCAGATCGAGGACGGGATCGTCGCCTTCGGTGAAAAAAAGCACGTCGGGATCGATCGCCCCGACAACGGTTTTGGTTTTCATGCGCACGGAGTCTAGCAGAAATGGCGCGAACGCGCTGAATTTCCGTCCGCGGCGCGGCGCGGCGGCGCCGTTTTCCGGCGGTTTCGGCGGTTCTCGAAAAAAACGTTTTTTCCCGCTTGACTTCGAATTTCCGAAATCCTATACTTCCCCCCCGTCACGCAAAACGTGCACGGGCTATTAGCTCAGTTGGTTAGAGCGCTTCCTTGACATGGAAGAGGTCAGTGGTTCGAGTCCACTATGGCCCACCATCAACGAAAAAGAGAGTCGGCTGACGCCGGCTCTTTTTTGTTTTTCAGGATCCACCGTTTGCGATTCCGGCATGATGCGCAGGACGGTTCCGCGTTGCGCTCGGCGTCTTTTGTTCAGACGAAACACGGCGACTTTATCTTTGTCAGTTCTTCGTCCGTGGTGACGATCCGCTTGGGGAGCGCGGCAAAGAGCGCTTGTTCCGCAAGCGCAAAAGGAGAAGAGTCGTATGGTTCTTGCATAGGAGATGTTCTCGTTTTAAAGATCAACCCATTCCATGTCCGGCGCAACTTCGTAGAATGATTTTCCGTCCCAATATTTGTCCTCAAGGAAGTGCTTCATGCAATCGTCCTTGTTGTCAGAAGCATAATCCAAAAGTTCACGAACAATTTCATAGGATGTTATGTGTGCTTCGTAGACCTGTATGTGTAACTTGTTGTCTTTGGGATATCTCGCAAGTCCGAGACAGCAATGCGTGCGATATGCGCCGGTGTCCGCGCAGGTTTGACATGCGCAGGCGGAAAAACTAAACTCGTTTGCACAAGCGCGGGACGGGAAATTCCCGGCGCCGGCGCGAGTCAACACACATCGACTGCAATGCAAACATCGGATTCCTTCGTTTTCGGCTCGCCTTCGTCAATCGTGAAAGAGGAGGAAGGCAAATGGCGCGTGATGTACGTGGCGCCGTCGCCTCTCGAGGTGAATTTTTTCACCGTGGAATCGTCTGGCGTAGACGCGCCTTGGCGGTTCCTGTGCGACAACTACTGCTTCTGCCGCGGCAAAGGCCTGGAAGCCGAACACGCCGAGAACATTTCGAAGACTTCGATCGCCCAGTGCTTCTCGTTCGAGGTCGAGTGCGTCGGCAAGCCGGAATTCGGAAGGCTGTCGGTGTCGCTTGCGCCGTACGCGGACGCGATCGATGAAAAGCTTCTCCGCATCGTGCAGCAGAGTGCGAACAGGGTGTTCGTCGATTTCGGCCGCTGCACGGCGCTGCGATCCGTTTCAGTGCCCGGGACCGGCAGGGCCCTGCGCGCCGCCGGCGCGTGGTGGCCCGAACTGGAAACGGACAGAATGGGCGACGGCGACCTTGCGGCGCTGTCGGACAAAGACGGGCGCACGGTCCTTGAATTCCACAACGTCTCGCGCAACCGCTACTTCGTTTTCGAATGCGCCGACGGGCTGGACGCGGGTTCGCTCGAACTGGACGTCGTGCCGTACGGGTTCGCGAAGCATCTGACCTCCGAAACCTGGGAGGAAAAACTCGGGCGTCTGCGCTGGTGGACCGAGTCGCGCTTCGGCATGTTCATCCACTTCGGCCTCTATTCGCTGCCGGCGCGCCACGAGTGGGTGAAATCGCGCGAACGCACGCCGGACGACGTCTACGACCGCTATTTCGAGATGTTCAATCCGGAAAACTTCGATGCGAAGGCGTGGGCGAAGGCCGCCAAGGCGGCGGGCATGAAATACGCCGTGCTCACTTCCCGCCATCACGAAGGTTTCTCGCTGTTCGACACGAAACATTCTGATTACAAGATCACCAACACGCCGTTCGGACGCGACCTCGTGCGCGAGTTTCTCGATGCGTTCCGCGCCGAAGGCCTGCGCGTGGGCCTGTACTATTCGCTGCTCGACTGGCACCACCCGTCGTACACGATCGACCGCATCCACCCCCGGCGCAAGAGCGCCGAGGTCGGCGATGCGGAAAACGACGACAACAGCGACGTCAACAAGGGCCGCGACATGGCGGTTTACAGCAGGTTCATGAAGGATCAGGTCACCGAACTGCTCACGCAGTACGGCAAGATCGACATCATGTGGTTCGATTTCTCCTTCCCCGGGAAGAACGGCAAATGCCGCGACGACTGGGACTCCG
>JAZUJQ010000105.1:0-2806 GCA_045642845.1 Kiritimatiellia bacterium | reverse complement strand
GCAGGCGGGGGTCGGTTCACGGTAGAGAACGGTTCCGCGGCCGGCGGCGGTCGCCGGGTCGGGCAGGCCTTTCCAGCGGCGGACGAAGTCCATGAGCTGGAGATAGTACGCGTCCATGTAGCCGCCCTTCATCGGTTCGATGTCGCGGCTCGACTCCTGATTGTACTCGTCCTGGAGTCTGATCCAGTGCGGCATGTCGTAGAGATCGTTCGTCGCACGCGTGAGAAACGGAACGAGCCATTCGTTCCACTGGCAGACGAACGCGAGCGGAACGTCGTCGCGTTCCGGAGAAAGGGCCCAGCGGATCTGATCCTGGAAAAACAGACCGTAGTGGGACGCGTCGGGGCGTGTGTCGAGAGCGCCGTCATGCCAGCTGCGCGACTGAACGGGCGCGCCCCAGTGCAGGGCGTCGCAGCCGGCGTTTCCGCCCCGGGGCCAATTCGGGTCTTCCGGCGCATCCATGGGGACGTGCGGACTGGCGACGGTGATCGCGGTCATTTCCGGCGTGCCGTCGGCCCGGCGTGCGACGTTCGGTTCGGGCATGCCGGCCCAGTACCAGGTGTCAGGTTTCGACGGACAGAACCAGGTCGGCCGGCGGAACGTGAAAAAGTCCAGCAATTCCCGGCGGTAGGGACGGTCTGGGTGAGTTATGACAAGCGGTTTTCCGTCCCAACGGAAATAGAGATCCTCGAACCTGCGGTCCTTGTAGTAGTCGAGCCACACGTCCAGCACGTTCGACGTGCCGCATCCGCGACGGGCCGGAGCCATGTAGTAGCAGAACTTCGGAACCTTGAACCCTTTGTCGTGGTATTCCTGAAGAATGGGAAAAAGTTTTTCGGTCGTTTCCCGGTAGTGGTATCCGTTCGTCGTGTCGAAGTAAATGACGTCGATGTCGGCCGCGATGAACATCTCCACATGACGGCGGAGCACCCATTCGTCCGTCGAAAGGTAGTATCCGAAGAGCGGTTCGCCCCAGTGAAGCATCGGCGTGTGCGAGGGATCCGGCCACAACGGTGAATCGGGTTTGTCCATGACATCAGGATCCGCCGCTTCCATTTTGGAAACATCGTACGGCCCCTGCGTCCCGTGCTGCCCGTGCCAAAGATAGTAGAACAAGCCCACCTGGCGTCCCGGTTTGCGGGGTCCGGCCTGTTTTTCATCCGCGATGGCACGGCCCAGATGGTCCGTGGCGGCGAGATTGGCTTGATTGGCCGCATGGACGGCCGCATCGGTCCTGAAAGACCAGGGACGGAACCAGTCGGGAAAGGCGATCGCGCCGGCTTCGGGTCGTGCGCTCATGGCCGGCATTCTAGCAAAACCGCCGAAACCCGGAGCGGCCCCGGCGCAGGAAATTGCCGTCCTGCCGTCCGCCGCAGGAGGATCCGCGACCTCTCCCCCGCCCCGCCGAACCGTTCAGTCCACGGCGGATTTTTTCGCGACACCCTATTGCAATCGGATCGCCGGTTTGATAGCATAGTGCACGTTTTTCGACATATTAGGTCAGTCAACAATACGCCCAACATGAATTTCGAACTTCTCGATCAGGCCAAGGAAAAGATTCCCAACATCCCCGTGCTGGTGAACCTTTGCTCGATGCGCGTGAAGCAGATCAACAGGGGAGAAGTGCGTCCGCTCGTGAAGCCGTTCCCCGGCGAAGAGACGATCGACGTCGTTTACCGCGAAATCATCGAAGGCAAGCTCACCGCCGAAGTCGATTACGACGCGATCAAGCGTCATTCGACCCATCGCTGAGTCCGACGGTCGCCGTTTGTCGCGCGGTCGGGCTCGTTTCAGAACGAACCATGAACAAGAACGTTGACGACAACCGGTCGCTGGCCACCAACCGCAAAGCGTTGCACGACTACGAAGTCCTGCAGCGCGTGGAGGCCGGTCTCGTTCTGCGCGGGACCGAAGTCAAAGTGCTGCGCGACGGCAAGGGCGGATTGGCCGGCGCGTTCGCGAGCATCGACAAAAACACGAATGAAGCGTGGCTCGAAGGCGTGAACATCCCCGGCTACGAATTCGGCAACATCTACAACCACGACTCGCACCGCCGCCGCAAACTGCTGCTGCACGCCCGTGAGATTCTGCGTCTGCGCGAACACGTGGAGCAGAAGGGCAACACGCTCGTGCCGCTCGCCCTCTATCTCAAGCACGGCCGCGTGAAATGCGAAATCGGAATCTGCCGCGGCAAGGCGCAGTACGACAAACGCGAGACGATCAAGCGACGGGAGACCGACCTTGCGACGCGGCGCGCCGTGGCTCACGCCATGAAACGCGGATAGGACCGCACGACGATGCCGTTCGCCGTCCACAGATCCGTTTCCGAAGCCGCGGCCGCCGCACCGGACGCCGCGTTGGCGTGCGGTGCGTTCGACGGCGTGCACATCGGACACCGCGCGGTTTTCGCCGCGGCGCGCCGGGAGGCGGACACGGTGCTGGCGCTGACGTTCGAACCGCATCCTCTCGCCGTGATAGCGCCCGCAAGAGCGCCGGCCGCGATCTCGACTTTGGACGAGCGCCTCGAACTCTTCGCCGGATGCGGACTCGACGGCGCGATAGTGCTGCCGTTCACGCCGGAACTTGCAGGCACCGACGCCGGGGAATTCGTCCGCCGCTGTTTCGGCGCGTGGCGGAGTCCGACCGTGGTGTCCGGCGCCAACTGGACGTTCGGGGCGGGAGGCTCGGGCCGCATCATGGACATCGCCAGGCTTTCCGGCGGAACCGCGCGCGGCGTGTGCGTGCCGTTCGCCGAATACAAGGGCGGAGCCGTTTCAAGTTCGCGCACCCGCGCGGCGATCGCGGC
>JAZUJQ010000104.1:0-2954 GCA_045642845.1 Kiritimatiellia bacterium | reverse complement strand
CCGAGCCAGAACTCGCCCGTCGGAACGTCCGCCGTGCGGAAACAGCGGAGCGGATCGAACGGACCGCCGTACGCCTCCGTCGCGGCGACGAGACCTTCGCGGTGGCAGAGTTCCGCGAAATAATCGTAGTAGTTTTCGGCGATGAGATCGGCGACGGTCCGCTGGAAATCGAAAAGAAACTTCGCCGTCTCGCCGGCGGTCCCGACGGTGACTCCGACGAGCGCGGGAAGGAACGGACGCAGGTCGTATCCGCGCCGCCGCTTGAATTCGCCGGGCATTTCCTCGGTCCAGTTCTGTCCGCCGGCCTCGAATGAATCGACTATGCCGATGCGGAGCGTCTCCGCGGCGCCCGGAACTGAAAGAAGTACGCGCGGAAAGTGCGGCCAATGGGCGTCGAGCCCGCGTCTGGAAAGCTTGTCGCACTCCAGACCCGGAAGCGTGGCCGGACCGCATTCGCGCCCCGACGTCGTGAACCCGATGCGCAGCACGCGCCATTCGCCCGCCGGAAGAGCGCACGCCGGAAGAGCGCCGTCGGCCGCGACAAGGGAAGTCACGTCGCGGAGCGACTCCTTCGAGACGCCCGCCGCATCCGGATTTTCCGCGGGACGGTATCCGAAGCGGCTCGTGGACGAATTCACGTCCGCCGCGTCCGCCGCGGGACGTGCGTCGGCGAGAGGATACGCGAACACCGCGATGTCGCGGTAGAACCCGCGTTCGCGCTTCGGTTCGGGAAGGAGAACCGCGACGGACGGGTCCCTGACGTCGCACGAAGCGCAAACGACGACCTTCATCGAATCCTCGGGGAGGATCCATGGACCGCCGGAACTCGACCACCCAGGGCAGTTGTGGAATCCCAGAACGATGCCGTTCCGCTTCGCCTCGGCCACCGCGAAAGCGAAAAGTTTCTTCCATTCAGGCGTGAGTAGTTTCGCATTGAAACCGGGCATCGCGTCCATCATCCGCGCCGAAAAAACGTGCGCCACGCCGACGTCCAGTTCCTTCATCGCGGCAAGATCGGCCGCGATGCCGGCCTCCGTCACATTGTCCGAACACCAATGCCACCACGCCTGAAGTCCGGACGTTTCGGGCGGATCCGCGAATCGAGCTTCAAGCGTTCCGGGCGCGGCGTCCGCCGGACCGGCGGAACAGACCAGCAGGCACAAAGCGGCGGCTGCGAAGACTTTTTTCATGACGCTCCGATCCCCTTGATCCGCCGTACGGACGCCGGACGTGCACTCGGACGACCCGCGGCGCCCGCAGCGCGGGAAAAAACGTTCCGCGCCACGGCAACGGCCGGATCGGGCGCTTCGCTTGATTTCATGCTCGAACACCTTCGGTTTCCGTCGATTGCAAACACCGCACCGGACGCATTCTCCGGATTGAAAGGCGGCGCATCAGAATCCTAGCACAAAACCTGACGGCGTTTGTCACCGCGCGCGCAAAGTTGTAGAATGCGCGGCATGAAAACGAAAAAAATCGAAACGGTCCGCCTCGGCGTGATCGGGCTCGGCAATATGGGCACGACCCATATCGGCAACATCGAAGCCGGAAAGATTTCCGGAATGAAACTCGTCGCCGTCTGCGACCTCGACGAAAAGAAGCTTGAAAAGTACCGCGGCAAGTACGAATGCTTCACCGACAGCGCGGCGCTTCTGCGCTCCGGGCTCGTCGACGCGGTCATGGTCGAAACCCCGCACTATTCGCACACGACGATCGGCATCGACGCGCTCGACTGCGGCATCCACACCCTCGTCGAAAAGCCGATTTCAGTGCACAAAGCGGACGCCGAAAAGCTCATCGCCGCGCACAAGCGCAATCCGAAGCTCGTCTTCACGGCGATGTTCAACCAGCGCTCCGATCCGCACTACATCAAGCTCAAGGAGATAATCGACAAAGGAATGCTCGGCGGAATCACCCGCGTGAACTGGATCATCACGAACTGGTTCCGTCCGGAGTACTACTACCGTACGGGCGGATGGCGCGCCACGTGGAACGGCGAAGGCGGCGGCGTGCTGATGAACCAGTGTCCGCACCAGCTCGACCTCATGCAGTGGCTCTTCGGCATGCCCAAGACCGTGCGCGCGTTCTGCGAACTCGGCAAGTGGCACGACATCGAGGTCGAGGACAACGTCACGGCCTACCTCACCTACCCCAACGGCGCCACGGGCGTGTTCATCACGACGACCGGCGAGGCGCCCGGCACCAACCGCCTCGAAGTGTGCGGGGAAATGGGCAAAATCGTCGTCGAGGACGGCAGAATCACCTGGTGGCGCAACACCGTCGGCCAAGGCGAATTCCTGCGCACCGCCGAAACGGCGTTCGGCGCTCCGGAGACCTGGAAAGTCGAAATCCCGGCCAACGGCAACGGCGGCCAGTGGGTCACGCTTCTGCAGGACTTCATCGACTGCATCCGCACCGGCAAGAAGCCGATGGCGCCGGCCGAGGAAGGGATCAAATCCGTCGAAATCAACAACGCGATGATGCTCTCGTCATTCACGGACAAGACCATCACGCTGCCGCTCGACCCGAAGCTCTACGCGAAAAAACTGGAGTCGCTCAAGAAGAACTCCAAATTCAAAAAGACCACGATCGAAGGCGCCGCGAACGTGAACTTCGCCGCCTCCACGGGTCATTGACGAACCTCTCGCCGCAAAGGACAGCCCGATGTATTTGACCGGATTCGCAGACGAAGCCGCCGACGCGCTCGAAGGACAGATCGCCGCCACGAAAGCTCTCGGATGGAGCTGCATCGAGGCGCGTTCGATCGACGGGACCAACATCCACGACCTGTCGGACGACGCGTTCGACCGCGCCGCGGAAAAGCTCGGCGAAGCCGGCGTGTCGATCAACTGTTTCGGGTCCACCATCGCGAACTGGGGGAAACACGTCGATTCCGCGGAGGATTTCGAAAAGGATCTCGAGCAGGTAGCCCGCGCCATTCCGCGGATGCAGCG
>JAZUJQ010000103.1:0-5565 GCA_045642845.1 Kiritimatiellia bacterium | reverse complement strand
AATGAACATGAAAAAAGAAGGCCTCGCCGCTTATATCGGTGAAAACGAACGGAACATCTGCCAGATCTGCATCCTGAAGGACGGAAAAGAAGTCTTTTCGCATGAATGGAACGGATACGGGAAAACGGACTGCACGCACGTCATGTCCGTCACGAAAAGCATTGCAAGCCTTCTCGTCGGCATCGCCATCGACAACGGGATGATCGGAAGCGTCGATGAAAAAGTGATTTCCTATTTTCCGGATTACGTCGTGAAGCGCGGCGAAAAGACCTTGTTCGACGTGACCGTAAAACATCTTCTGACGATGCGGGCGCCGTACAAGGGAAAGGGCGATCCGTGGTCGAAGGTATGCTCAAGCGAAAACTGGACGAACGCCTCGCTTGATTTTCTCGGCGGCAGAAACGGCATCACCGGCAGGTTCGAATACCGCACCGTCTGTCTGCACGTGCTTTCCGGAATCCTGTACAAAGCCACCGGAATGAAAACCGTGGATTTCGCGAACAAGTTTCTCTTTGAACCGCTCGGCATTGCGAAACACGGGATTTTCACTGCGAAAAACGCCGAAGAACACAAACGGTTCACGCTCGACAGAACTCCCAAGGGAAACGTGTGGTTCTCCGACCCCGAAGGACTTGGAACGCCCGGCTACGGGCTGTGCATGAGCGCTTCGGACATGGCCAAAATCGGATTGCTCTGCCTGAACGAAGGGATGATGGAAAACAAACGCGTCGTTTCACGGGAATGGATCGCCGAAATGACGCACCCCAGAACCGTCGAAGGCGGTTTGTTCCGTGGAATGCGATACGGCTACCTTTGGTGGATTCCTCATCCCGGAAGCGGAGTTTACGCCGCGATCGGGAACAGCGGAAACGTGATTTACGTGAATCCGGACGAGAACGTCGTCGTCGCGGTTTCATCTTATTTCAAACCGACCGTGTTCGATCGGATCGATTTCATCGAAAGCGTTCTTCTGCCGTGTTTCAGACGTGGCTGAATGCACAGGCCCGTCCGCGTCACACCGTGCGCCGCGTCATCCGTGCGATCCGTACCTTCGCGCCCTACCGCCCTTCTTCCGTGAAATCGAGCATATTCGTTCCGTAGGCGTCGCGCTCCAGTTCGGCACGGTACAGCTTCATGCGTTTTTCGTCCCGCAGAACCGTCGAAAAAAGGCACAGCGGATATGAGTAATGGAATCTCCGGGCCGTTTTGGGATCGTCGATGAAACTGATGAAGAACGGCGTCGTTCCGAAGACGCCGGTGTCCTCGGTTTCACGGGCCGTCTCGAACTCCGCGATCCTTTTTTTCATCAGCGCTTCGGCGGCGTCCGGTTCGCCCAGAATTTCAAGCGCGCGCGCCAGATAGTATGCGAACGTGTACAGGTGCATGTCCGTGAAATAATCGAACCGATACCGTTTGAAACCGCGCAGAATCCCCAGGGCTTCGCCGGTCCGGCCCAGTTTCAGCAGGCACTTCGCCTGAAAATACAGAAACGGAACCTTTTTGATTTCGTTCCAGAACCCGGATCCAAGAGACTGAGGCAGTTCGACGGCGGACCGGAATTCACGGAGTGACGCCTCGAAATCGCCGTTTTCGTAAAACCGCTTCCCTTTCAGATAGCGCGCATAGGTGTACTGGTCGGCGATGTAGTGCTCGCCGCCTTCGCAGGCCACGAATTTCCGCGACAGCAGGACGTCGAGCGCCTTGTCGAAATCGCCCAGATGATTGTAAGCGCGGGCCGTCTCCACGACGAGTTCGTCGCGGTTGCAATCCCGCTTTGAAAGCATGTCGAGAATCGCTTCGGGACGTGCGCCCGTCCTGGCCATGAAATACGCGCGTTCGAAGGTGAGCTGCCGCGCGTTCGCCGGAGACTTCTCGACGGCGAGCGCCATGTATTTTTCAGCGGCGGCGCGGTCGCCCAGATGCGAATAGCAACCGACGGCCATGTTCCGGTACGCCTTGCAGTCGTCCGAAAGTTCAGCCGCCAGTCCGAATTCGCGCACGCCTTCGCGGTGGAAACCGTTCGCGTATTCCAGACAGCCGAGCAGGTAGTGAGCCTTCGCGTCCTTCGGATCGATTTTCACGCATTTCTCGAGGACGCGCCGTTCGAACGGACGCGACGGGAACGCAATCCCCTCGTTTCCGGCGCCGGCGGCCGGTCTGCCGGTCAGGAACGCTTTCACGTAAGACGCCATCGCGCCGAGATCAGTCTCGCCGACCGCATCGATCATCCAGACCGTTTCCTTCTCCAGTCCGGCCAGAAGCGTGTAGGAAAACACGTCGAGCAGAACCTGCGTCCAATCGGTCCGGACCCGCTCGCGGAAGGCGGAGACGTCGCGCCGCGCGACACAGTCCAGCACGAGCGCGAAGAGGTTCAACGGATCCCGTTCCAGAAGCTTGCGCAACCGCTTCCGCACCACGCCCCTGAAACCGCAGGCATACGGCGCGAAAGCATTGAACGCGCCGGCCACGGAGTTGTTCGGATTCTTTTCCAAAGCGCGCCGGAAATGTTCTTCGGCCTGAGGAAAATCCTTGCGCCGCAGATCGATGAGGCCGATCAGCGTCATGGACGCGCCGATGCAGTCCTCCATCCAGGCGGCCTTCTGGAAATAGTCGAATGCGCCGTCCGTTTCGTTTTGGCCGAGCAGGACAAGCCCCTTCAGGTAGTAGATGCGTCCGCTCGGAAGGCGCGCATTGTATTTCGTCGCCTCCTTTTCCGCGCGGTCGATCGCGTCACGGGCCTCCGCGAAATGCTGCCTCGCGAGTTCGCATTCGGCGATGCCGGTCCAGGCGGGGACGAATCCGGGATCGAGTTCGACGGCGCGGCGGAAGCAGGTCTCACCGTTGTATTCGGGCGAACGGTACTGGATCATGTGTTCGCCCAGCAGCAGCAGTTCCTGCGGCGTTTCGAGCGACTTGTACGCGGGATATTCCTTTCTTGGTTCCGGAATGTCCCGGACCCGGTTCTCCACGACCGTGTATTCCCAGATTTTCACGTGCCCGTCAAAGACGGTGAGCGTCAGGCCGTCGCGTTTTTCCACCGCGGAAAGCTCTGTCAGATCGTAAGCCGGCAGGTCCGTTTTCGCTTTGAACACCGTCTTCCCGCCGTGTCCGATGACGATTTTGAGATTCGAAAACGGCCGGACCGCCTGAAACGCCAGTCCGTCCCCGTTCCAGAAGAGCGCGCCGTTCGCGTTGGCCACGGTCGGTTTGCCGTGATCGTGGATCGGGAACCAGAACTCCGAAAACGTCTTCGTCTCGAACGGCATGAGATACGTGACGTCCGGCTGGTTGTCGGAGTAGCAGGCCGCCATGAGTTCCGCATACTGGCCGTCGTTGTCCGTCAATGCGTTTTCCCAGGTTTTGGACAACTGCGAATACGCCCATGTGAACATCTTTTTACCGGGCGAAACGTGATGATCGGCGACGTGAACGACGCCCGCCTTCCGGTCGTTGTCGTACCCGCCGAAGAAATCGAACTGCGACGAAGCGCTGAAATACGATGTCGCGTTGACCGTGTTCCTGTGCTTGGAAATGTCCGTGTCCCCGTCGTAATAGATTCCGCTGAACGAACCGAAGCGGTCGCTGTTGGCGACGGGAAAAGTCGTCACGGAGCGCTTGTAGTGGAACTGGACGTGGTTGACGTCTTCGGGAAAGAAAATTTCGTAACTCTCATTCACCGGAACGGCGGCGTTTTCCCACCACAGGAAGCTGTGCCGCCGCGGCGTGCAGTTCTCGACGCGGACCTTGGTCTCGAAAACGCACGCCCCGTCATCCAGACGCACGCCGACGGCGCCGCGCATCCTGTCCATCGGATCGTGTTCTGAAAGCCACACGGTGACGCCGCGCCCGTCGGTCTCCACGCTGTAATCGACGGGCATGAAGGTGGACGCCCTGTGGTGGAAGGGCCAGTTGAATTCCACGCCGCCGCTCGTCCACGACCCGAGCACGCCGATCAGAGCCGGTTTGACGACGTTGTTTTTATAGAAGAAACCGTATCCGTTCCTCTTGTCCGTCGCATACCAGATTTTCCCGCCCAAATCAGGCAGGATGCCGATTTCCAGAAACTCGTTTCCGAGCTTCAAAAGCGTGTATTCCTTCTTGATTCTCACGTCCCGCTGCGCCTGCAGGACGACCTTGTTCGGATACGGATTCCCGGAAAAACGCTGGTGGACGCGATTTTCCGCGAACATCGGGAGTTCCTCCCTTTCGGCCTCCGGATACGTGTCGATGAGAATCTTTTCCTGTGAAAACGTTACGTTCATGCCCGATGCCCGGTCTCGTGGAATTTTTGAAAGATTTCCGGAAAAGTATATTGCAAACCGGGGCGTTCGGCAAATCGCCGGTCCGCCGGAACGGACGGATTTCCATCCGCCTTTCCGCCTCTTCTTTCCGAAGGTCTGCTAGAATGCACGGACATGAACAAACGCATCTGCAACCGATCCGGAAAAATCCATCGCGTGCTTCTGATCCCGGCGCTGCTGCTGGCCGCCGGCGCGGCGTTCATTCTGTTCGGACGTTCGGAAAGCGACCGCGTCGTGAAAACGTTCTCCGAACTGGAGCCTCTGCTTTCGCAATCCGCTTCCGAAAACCCGATCGCCTCGATGACCAAGGCGAAAAAAGCCTCCGAATACATCGCGCCGGTCGTCAGGATCAACGCGCCTGAACTCGGCATGCGCGATCGCGGGCTCTCGCGCGACGACGTCGTGCGTGCGATCGTCGCGTCCAGGCGCGGCGCGTCCTACCGGATATCGTTCGACAACCTCTGCGTCCGCGTGATCGGCGCGAACCGCGCGTCGGCGACGGCCGACGTCCTCTGCAGCGGCGGCGTCCCCGGATTCGGCTCCGGACATGACGTGCGGACGCTGCACGCCACGCTCGTGAAAGACGGCGGCCGGTGGGTGTTCTCCGACGTGACGATCGTCCCGGTCGTGGAAAAATGACGATGAATCCGCGCCTGAAACGCTTTCTGATACCGGACCTCGACCGCGCCTTCGCGGTGCGCGTCGCGCTGACCGCGCTGTGCGTCGCCGGCGTCTGCCGTTACATCGCGCGACCCGTCGTCGTCGACGGAAAAAGCATGGCGCCGACCTATCCGGAGCACGGCGTGAACCTCTGCCTCCTCACGGCCTTCCGCAACCGGCTTCCGGAACGCGGCGAAGTCGTCGCGCTCCGCTGGGGCGGTTCCAAATGGTTCCTTCTGAAAAGGGTTCTCGCGTTCGAAGGCGAAACCGTGGAATTCCGCGACGGCGCGTGCTTCGTCGACGGCGAACCGCTCGACGAACCGTACGTCGCGTTTCCGTGCGACTGGAATCTTCCGCCGCGCGTCATCCGCCCGGGCGACATCTACGTCATGGGGGACAACCGCAGCATGCCGGCCGAAAACCACGTCGGCGGCGAAATCTCCGCCGGGCGTCTCGCCGGCCGGCCGGCATGGTAGCCGCGCGGCGCCGGGCCTCCGGCGCGTCTTTTTGCGAAAACATCGGTGCAACATGAAGAAAATAGACTTTCCCGAAACCAAATTCGTAGACTTCGAACCGGGCGCCCTCGGCCGCATCGCGGAACGCC
>JAZUJQ010000102.1:0-1722 GCA_045642845.1 Kiritimatiellia bacterium | reverse complement strand
GCCGGTGTCCTGACATGCGGGAATCGCGCCGTCGCGCGCGAGTTCGACGTTTTCGAGAATCGTTTCAAGCGACGCGGCGGCCGGAGAGCCCGGCTTTTCCGCCGCGGCCGCGCGGCGCAACGCCGCCACGACGTCCGCCGGCACGCGCGAGGACGCTTCCTTTATCAGCGCAAAAATCGTGTTTTTCATGGACGGGGCGGAATTATAACCGAAAAGCCGTCCCGGTGGTATAATGGCCGCCATGGACACGTTTCTGATATGCATTTGCGTCACGGCCGTTTCGCTTCTTGCAACGGTCGTTCTGACGGTCTGCTTCGTGCGCCGGGGCGTCGCGCTCCGGCTCGCCGGACGCGATCTTGAAAACGCCCGTTCGGACATCGCGGAGAGAGAAGCGCGTTTCGCCGCCGAAAAACAGGCGATGGCCGAACGGTTCGACCGCGAGCGCGGACTGCTGCAGAGGCAGTTCGACCGCGACCTCGAGGCGATGAAGACGTCGTTTTCCGATATTTCGCAGAAGCATCTGCGCGAACGCGAGAACGAGATGCGCGAGGCGAACGCGGTGTCGCTCAAGCCGATGCTGGACTCGCTCGACGCCACGATGAAGGAGTTCGGCGCCGCGTTCCGCGAGAACAGGGAACAGCAGGTCGCGAACAAGGCCAGTTTCGATCAGGCGATGAGCAGCCTGGAGAAAAACGCGCTCCGGATCGGCGACGAGGCGGACGCCCTGGCAAAGGCGCTGCGCAACGACTCGAAGGTGCAGGGAGATTGGGGCGAGGCGATTCTGGCGAACGTCCTGTCGGGCGCGGGTCTGGTGAAGGGGCGCGACTTTTTCACGCAGGAGCACGAGACGTGGGACGACGGCGCGCTCCTCGTGCCGGACGTCGAAATCCCGTTGCCGGACGGCGGGAAACTCATCGTCGATTCGAAGACGTCGATTTCGGCTTACTGCAATTACGTCGCCGCCGAGGACGACGATGCGCGCAAGGCCGCGGTCAAGGCACACGTCCAGTCCGTGCGCCGCCACGTCGACGAGCTCGCCGACAAGGATTACGGACGCAACGTCAAAAACGCGACGGGATACGTGCTGATGTTCATCCCGAACGACGGCGCGTATCTGCTTGCGATGCAGAGCGACGAGAAGCTCGCGGTGGACGCGTTCCGCCGCCGCGTCATCATCGTGAATCCGGCCACGCTGATGCTCTGCCTGCAGATGGTGCAGCTGCTGCGCAGCCGCGAGAAGCAGAACGAGAACTGCGCGAGGATTTTCGAAATCGCCGGGAAAATGCACGACAAATTCTCGGTGTTCGCGCAGACCTTCTCGAAGCTCGGGTCAAGTCTGGACTCGGTGAAAAGGAACTACGACGAAGCGTTCGGCCAACTCTGCGCCGGCAACGGCAATTTCGCCAAGCAGCTCGAAGCGCTCAGGGATTGCGGCGTGATGACGTCGAAGCCGGTCCCGCCGATGCTCAAGCTTGATGATTGACGCGCCGGCGTCCGGGGCCGCGGCCGCCGGCGCGCGCGGCGTCATTCGCCGGGGCAGAGCAGACCGAAGATCATCATGGTGTTGACCATGTTGGGCACGGTGGGCTCGTCCATGGCGATGCAGAAGTGCACGTCGGCCAGTTCCTGCAGATTCGCGAAGCGGTCGCGGTGCGCCGGGTAGACCGTGTCGGTGTACGAGTACCCGGCGGCGTGCATGTTCGGGCCCTGGCCCTGGATGCC
>JAZUJQ010000101.1:0-2268 GCA_045642845.1 Kiritimatiellia bacterium | reverse complement strand
GCCCTGACGCCGTTCCGGCGCGCCGCGGCGGTCGACGTACAGCTCCACCGACGCGCCCGCGAGAGGCGGCAGTTTCGCCGCGCGGTTTTCGCGCGAAAAAACGTTCAGCGCTGCGGCGAAAAAGTCCCATTCGAAGTCGATCGACGACGGCGCGAGGAACGCGACGTCCGGAAATTCGCGGCGGAGATCCGTCAGCACGGACGCCATCGTGCGCAGTTCGCGGAAATTCCAGAAGCCCCATTTGACGCGGTTCACGGCGTGCAGGTATTCGACCCAGATCACGTCGCCGCGCGTTTCTTTCAGCACTTTCCCGCAGAACGCGCGCCACGCGGCCGGATCGCGCACCGAGTCGCGGCATTGCACGAGCGACACCGCCACGGCGCGGCCCGTTCCGCGCAGTTTGCGCACGGCGTCGATTTTGAACGCTGTGGTTTCTTCGGAGTCGTGCGCGTAGAAGCGCAGATGCACGCCGGGGCAGCCTAGGTCGGCCAGGAAATCGAGTTCGCGCGAAAAGCGCATCGGGTCCGCCGAAATCGAAACGAACGCACGGCTGGCGAACGACAGCACGGGGCGTACGAACGAGACTTTGCGGGGCATGGCCTCGTGCCGGCGCATTTTTCCGAGCGTCGGCGCGAGCGCGACGAGCGGTGCGGTGATGCGCGTGACGGACTGGTATCGGCGGCGGTCGCGCGGACGGAGCGTCACCAGCGGTTGTTCGGAACGTTCGTCCCAGACCCACAGATCGCGCGGAGCGGGATAGTCCGGCTCCGGGGATTTTTTGCGCGGACGGAACGGGTGGCGCAGTCCGCGCGTGGCGGTGTGCAGCGCGAACGCCCGGCGGAAACGGCTTTCGATCCGCAGAAAAACGCGCGGCGGAACGTCGTCCCAGTACATTTCGAAAAACACCCGCAGAAAATCGGAGGGCAGGGCGATGCGCGAAAGGTCGCGCGCCCGGGCGCGGAGACCGAGCGGGGCGTCTGAGAACCGGGCGCGGTTGAGATCCACGAGCAGGACGCGTCCGTCGGGCGAGAGCTGGATGTTCTGGTTGCCGAGGTCGCCGTGGAAAAAGCCGGCGTCGTGAAACGCGCGGCACGCCCTGGCGACGCGCCCGAGAAGCGCCATCAGCTCCGCCGTGGAGCCGTGCGCGGAATAAATCGACGCCAGACGCGAGGTCAACGATTCGAGTCCGGCTTCGTGGGCGGTGGCGAAAAAGCCTCCTGCGGCGGTTTCGGCGAGTCCGAGCGGTTCCGGCGTGGCCCCGGGAATTTTCGAAAAAAGAAAACGCGCCGCGGCGTCGGAACGTGCGGCTTTCGTGCCGCGTCCCGCGATGCGGTCGAGCGCCGCGCGCAGCGGCGACGCCTTCGGGAAGCATTTCACGACGGCGTCACGACCTCCGAGAGGCATGCGCAGCGTCAGGTTGCGCCCGTTCTGCAGAACGACGGCGCCCGACGGCAATGCCCCGGGATCGAACGATCTCGCGAATTGTTCCAGTTCGGCGTTGAACATGGCGGAAATTATAGCCGAAAACGGCGTGGAAGGGGAACCTGGCGCACCGGCGGCGGTGAACTGCGCGATGTTCTGCTATACTCCGCCGCATGGCAACGCACGAAAAGGACGCGACTCGCGTCATGATCTGCGCCGGCGAGATTTCCGGCGACATATACGGGGCGGCGCTCGTCGGCGAAATGCGGGCGGCGTCGCGCGGTCCTTTGGAGTTCTTCGGCATCGGCGGCGACAGGATGAAGGCGGAGGGCGTCGAACTCTTCGAGCACGCTTCAAAAACCGGTGTGATCGGTTTCGTCGAAGTCGCCAAACGCGCGCGTTTTTTCGCCGGCCTGTACAAAAAGCTCGTGCGCGCGTTGGACGAGCGCAAACCGGCGTTGCTGCTCACCGTGGATTATCCCGGGATGAACCTGCGGCTCGCCCGCGCCGCGAAGAAGCGCGGCATCAAATGCGTGCACTACGTGTGTCCGCAGGTGTGGGCCTGGCACCGCGGACGCATTCCGAAAATAGCGCGGACGCTCGATTTTCTGATCGCGCTCTTTCCGTTCGAGCCCGCGCTGTTCGACGGCACGGGGCTGCGCGTCGCGTTCTACGGGCATCCGCTCGTCGACAGCGTGCGGAAATCGCTTTCGGAGCCGCACGGCGCGCTTCCGTGGGGGAACGGACGCCGGATCGCGGTTTTCGCGGGCAGCCGCGCCAACGAGGTCCGGCGCATTCTTCCGGACGTGCTGGCCGGCGCCGCGCTCGCCGAAAAGAAGCTCGGAG
>JAZUJQ010000100.1:0-6083 GCA_045642845.1 Kiritimatiellia bacterium | reverse complement strand
GCCGGGACAATAAAAACGCCTGCGGGGGACCCGCCGCAGGCGTGCGAGCCGTCTTGCGACGACCGTGATTATTTGCGATCGAGCGCCGCGACGCCGGGGAGCTCCTTGCCCTCGCGGAATTCGAGGGAGGCGCCGCCGCCGGTGGAGACGTGGCTCATCTTGTCGGCCTGGCCGGACTTCTTCACCGCGGAGACGGAGTCGCCGCCGCCGATGATGGAAACGCCGCCGTTGGCCTTCACCGTGGCGACGGCATCGCACACGCCGAAGGTGCCCTTGGAGAGCGGGGCGAACTCGAAGCAGCCCATCGGGCCGTTCCAGACCACGGTCTTGGCGTCCTTGAGCGCATCGGCGAAGAGCGCGACGGACTTGGGTCCGATGTCCAGACCCATCCAACCGTCGGGCACGCCGCCCTCGACCGTCTTCATCTGAATGTCGGAAGCGTCCTTTTCCGCCGGGAACTTGTCGGCCGCGACATTGTCGACCGGAAGCAGGAACTTCACGCCGTTCTTCTTGGCGAGATCGAGCATTTCACTCGCGTAGCCGAGCTGATCGTCTTCGCAGAGAGAGTTGCCGATCGAAACGCCCTGGGCCTTGAAGAACGTGTAGGCCATGCCGCCGCCGATGATCAGCGTGTCGACCTTGCCGAGGAGGTTCTTGACGACCGCGAGCTTGTCCGAGACCTTGGCGCCGCCGAGGATGGCGACGAACGGACGGACGGGATTCTCGACGGCGTTGCCGAGAAATTCGATTTCCTTTTCCATGAGGAAGCCGGCGACGCAGGGAGCGCCCTTGGCCTTCATGAACTCGGTGACGATCGCGGTGGAAGCGTGCGCGCGGTGAGCGGTGCCGAAAGCGTCGTTCACATAGACGTCGCCGTAGGAAGCGAGCTTCTCGGCGAGCTTCTTCTGCTCTTCCTTGAGGGCCTTCTTGGCGGCCTTGTAGGTCGCCTCGTCCTCGCCGTCCTTCTGCTTGCGCTTGGCCTGCTCCTCTTTGTGGTAGCGGGTGTTCTCGAGCACGAGCACGTCGCCTTCCTTGAGGGCGGCGACTTCGGCGTCGGCCGCGGCGCAGTCGGCCGCGAAGGCGACGGGCTTGCCGAGCAGTTTCGGCAGATAATCGGCGACGATCTTCATCGTCGTGTCGGAAGTGATGCCCTTCTCGTCGGGACGGCCCATGTGGGACATGAGCACGAGTTTGCCGCCGTTGTCGAGCACGTAGTTGATCGACTTGAGCGCGCCCTGGATACGGGTGTCGTCCTTGATCACGCCTTCTTTGACGGGCACGTTGAAGTCCACGCGCATGAGCACGCGCTTGCCCTTGACGTCGATGTCCTTGAGAGTCTTCGTATTCATTTCTGTTCTTTCCTTTGAATGAAAAACCCGGGGCAAAGACAAGCTTTGCGCCCGGGTTCGAGAGTATTTCCGAGCGGATTACTTCGAGATGACGCGGGCCATCTCGAGAACCTTGTTGGAATAACCCCACTCGTTGTCGTACCAAGCGCAGAGCTTGACGAACGTCGGATCGAGCTGGATGCCGGCCTTGACGTCGAAGATCGAGGTGCGGGCGTCGTTGCGGAAGTCGGTGGAGACGACCGCTTCGTCGGTGTAGCCGAGGATGCCCTTGAGACCGCCTTCGCAGACGCACTTCTCGGAAGCGGCCTTGACGGCGGGGCAGATCTCATCGTAGGTCGCGGGCTTTTCGAGCTCGCAGGTGAGGTCGACGAACGAAACGTCGGAGGTCGGGACGCGGACGGACATGCCGGTGAGCTTCTTGTTGAGCGCCGGGATGACCTTGCCGACGGCCTTGGCGGCGCCGGTCGAGGACGGGATCATGTTCTCGAGAATGCCGCGGCCGCCGCGCCAATCCTTCTTGGACGGGCCGTCGACGGTCTTCTGCGTGGCGGTGGCGGCGTGGATCGTCGTCATGAGACCGCGCTTGATGCCGAAAGCGTCGTTGATCACCTTGGAGAGCGGCGCGAGGCAGTTCGTCGTGCAGGAGGCGTTGGAGATGATGGTCTGGCCGGCGTAGGTCGTGTGGTTGACGCCGTAGACGAACATCGGGGTGTCGTCCTTCGAGGGGGCGGACATGATGACCTTCTTGGCACCGGCCTTGAGGTGGGCTTCGGCGAGTTCCTTGGTCAGGAAGAAGCCGGTCGACTCGACGACGACGTCGACGTCAAGAGCGCCCCAGGTGATGGCGGCGGGATCCTTTTCGGCGAAGACCTGAATCTTGTTGCCGTCGACGATCATGAAGTTGCCTTCGACCTTGATGTCGTGGTTGAAGATGCCGTGGACCGAGTCGTACTTGAGCATGTACGCGAGGTAGTCCGGATCGAGGAGGTCGTTGATGCCGACCACGACGATGTCGTCCTTGAAGTTCTCGCCCGCCGCGCGGAAGACCATGCGACCGATACGGCCGAAACCGTTGATACCGACTTTGATAGCCATTTTGTTGTTTCTCCGAATTTGGATTTTTGGTGGATGTGTTGTAAAAACGGGTGTGGAGTCTATCAAACGGGAGGGTGCCGGTCAATAGACCCGCGCGGCCGCAGGATCGATTCGGCGAATTCACCGCAATTTCCGCAACAGTCACAGCCGCAATAAGTCATATCGGCGTTCTCCGTTGAATTCCGATTCTGAAAATCCGGCGACCGGCGACCGCCGCGGCGCGATCACTTCCGCGGACGGATCCAGCGGACTTTGAGTCCGGGTGTCTCCTCCGCGGCATCGTCGCAGACTTCTTTGAGTCCGGGCGGGGGTGCGCCCCGGAAGATCAGGGTCCAATTCGAACCGAACTCGGTGAGCACGTCGTGGAGCGCGTCGAGATTGCCGCCGTAATAATCCGGCAAAGGAAGTTTCTCGCGAAGCAGTTTGTGAAGGTCGGCGGAAGAGCCGGCCGACGTCGAAAGATCGATGATGAATCTTCTGCGTCTCATGGCGAATCCTCAGTGAAGTCGTTTGAACGTGTCGTAGTGGTCGTCGGAATAATACACCCGGCGGTCGGTCGAAAAGACGATGCGCTTGGCGCCGCGCGGACGTCCGCGGGTGTCGACGTCGCATTCCCTGTAATTGCCTGGCGGAAGTTTGCGCTCGTAGTTTCCGTAATGGTCGCCGCCTATCGATTTGCCGTGCGCGTACGGCTCGAGCGGTCCGCCCTGCCAGCCGAGCCGGCGCGCCTCGGCTTTCGTTATGAAATTCTTCGGCAACGTTCCGAAAGTGACGATGTACAGGCAGATTCTGTCTTTGTCCGTGTATTCGCCGTCACGCTCGACGACAGGTGCGGCCGGCGGAGGAGGAGGCGCGGGCGGCGCGACCTGCGGAGGCGGCGGAGGAAGCGCGGGTTTTGCGGCCGGAGGAGGAGCCGTGGACGGCGCCGCGGTTTTGGCCGGAACCGGCACGGCGGGTTTCGCCACTGGCGGCGGCGGCGCGGCGGGCTTCGCGGGCGGCGGCGCGTCATGGCTTACATCGGGGTGCGCATGAGCCGGCGCGACTGGTTTCGCGACCTCCGGCGCGACGGGCTTCGCGGGCTCGGCGACGGCGCGCGGGGCGCCGGGCTGCACCTGCGCCGGCGCCGGCGGCGGATTCGGATGCTTCGCGCGTCCGCGGCGGCTGCGTCCGAGACCGTCGCTGACGGTCAGCGACAAAACCGCCGCCACGACGAACGTCAGCGTTTTCAAATTCCGTTTCAATCTCATTTTTTCTTCCTTCGTCATTCAACCGTCCGCCGTCGGCGGGGATCCCAATCGTTCAAATCGTGACCTCGACAACTCCGGAAAACGCCGGGTTGAGCCTGAACTCGCGCGTGACGGTCCTGCCGTTCGCCGTCGCCTCCAGCGCGTACGTCCCGTGGAAACCGCGGAACGAAAACCTGCCGCCGACGTCGCGCTCGAAATTCGTGCGCCATTCTTTGGCGAAGAGGTCGCGGACGACCTCGTAGGCGGGCTTCGGGGACATGTCGAAACGGCACAGCCCGCCGTAATAGCGGTTTTCGCCCTTCGAGAAGTCGCCCGGTTCCGCCCAGGCCGCGTATCCGTCGGGAAGGTTCCAGTAGATGATCGCCTTCATCGCGGGATGCGAGAACCAGATGCGGTACAGTTCGCGCAGGATCTCCGCCTGCGTTTCCTCGTCGCCGGGATCGTTGGAATACGCTGGAATCGTTATCTCGGTGATCTGAATCGGTCTGCCGAGCGCGGCGTAGACGTCGAGAACTTCGAAAATGCGGTTCGGATCGTAGTGCGTCTTCGATTCGCGGACGACGTTGTCCATGTCGGTGCCGTGGAACATGTGGAACTGCATGCCGATTTCATCGATCCGCGCGCCCTTCATGATCGCGCGCTCGATCTGCATGTAGTACGGGCTGCGGTCGCGGAGGAACCACGTGTCGTTCCAGATGCGGCTGTGCGCCTCGTTGATCACGAGACTGTTCGCGCCGAAGTGTCTCTCGGCCGTTTTGAAACTCCACTCGATGAAATCCGGCTGCTGGTAGAACGTCGACTGCCGGGCCTGGGCGCCCCACAGAGTCTCGTTCGTGACCTCCCACATCGGAATGCGGCCGGAATAACGTTCCGCGAGTTCGCGGAAACGCTTCTCGAGGAAACGCTTCTCCATGGCGACGTCGCCCTTCGCCCACTGCGGCTGGAACGCCGGGTAATTGAGGCAATGCGCCTTCGGCTCGACGCCGTTGGCTTCGCACCATTCGACGCACAGATCGGGCGGCGGCCTGCGGTATACGCGCGGCGAATTCTTCGCGTAGCGCGTCTTCCCCTCTTCGGGTTCGAGATCGCTCCAGTAGAACGGACACGTCGCCAGATTGAACGCCTCGGCGAAACGCGCCTTGTACTCTTCGTTCTTCACCTGCGAGTCGACGATCTCGTCGAGCATGAAAAGATCCGCGCCGTACTTGAAGTCGTGCGTTTTCTGCACGACCTTCACGTGGACGTTTTCAAGAAGCCTTCCGTCGGCGTCCTTGAACACCAGAAGCATCGGGCCCTTGCGGTTCGCCTCGATGCCGGCCTTGACGCGCGCATCCGTGTCGGCCGCGCGCAGACGGAACAAGTCGAGGACGCCGTCGCGATCGTATTTCATCGAGGATCCTCCGTGAAAGCGATTCCGCCCATGATCGGTTCAAGCAATTTCATTGATTTTTCTCCGATTGCCGTCCGGCCGGAAACGGTCGGACGAAAGTCACCGCGTCACGTCGGCTATTCCGGCGTGGCGCGCTATCGCCGCGGCTTCGGTCCACGCCCCCGGGATTTCGCGGGCGCGCTCGACGAGGTCGGCGAGGCGTCCGTTGCGCACCAGCGGCGCCAGCGCTTCGCCCGGTTCGCGGTGCGCGGTCTCTTCGTAAAAAGCGTTGATCGCGGCCTTGAAATTCTCGAGCGCGCGGTCCCCGAGCATTCCGACCTCGTTGAGCCGGTAGCAGAACGACTCCGCGCTCACCCCGAAATGGCGTTTCACGCGCAGCACGAGGCGGTAGCTCCAGTCGCCGTGCGAAACACCCAGCGACGCCGCGGCCGAAATCAGCGCGGAACGCGGCTGCAGGAAACACGCCGCGAAGTACTTCGCGAACCGGCGGTTGGCCTCGGCCGATTCGGGGACCGGAACCATGCCGTTGCGCGTGAAAAGGTAGATCCACGCAAGTTCCGACGCGATGCGGAAAAGCTGTTTTTCGGGATTGGCGTTTTCATCCACGACGATGAACGCGCCGTTGCCGCGCATGTCGTAGAACGAAAACGAATCGAGGCCTTGCGGCATCGACATGAAAATCACGCGCACGCCGTGATTCTCGAACACGGAAACGTAGTCGTGCACGATGGTGTCGCCCAGACCGAGAGCCTCGCGCACGCGCGCCGCGAGCTGCTCGGCGCCGTCGTTGTTCGCGGCGAACGGAAGCTCCAGCGGAATCGACGCGCGGCGGAACGCGCCGCAGATCGTTTCGAGACGCAGGTAATCCGAAATCAGCGTTTCGATGCGGTCCGCCACGCTTTCCGGCGGCAGCGCCCCGCGCACGCGCAGCGTGCGGACGATCCCGCGGCCGGCCAGCTTGCTCCAGAGTTTCTCTTCCGGAGTCGGGAAAAACTCGCGCAT
>JAZUJQ010000099.1:0-1758 GCA_045642845.1 Kiritimatiellia bacterium | reverse complement strand
TCTGCTCCTCGACGCGGCGCTGCGCGGTTTCGACCGAACGGTTCAGCCACGGATGCTCGAGCGCTTCTCCGTCCTGCATGCCGAAACGCGCCATGATGTTGGACATGCGCTCGGAACCGAAGAGGCGCATGAGGCTGTCTTCGAGCGAAATGTAGAAGCGGGACATGCCCGGGTCGCCCTGACGGGCGCAGCGGCCGCGGAGCTGGCGGTCGATGCGGCGGGACTCGTGGCGCTCCGATCCGATGACGTAGAGGCCGCAGGGGCGCTCCGTGAGCAGGTCGCGGAGTTTCTTCGTTTCGCCCTGGGGGCGGTCGTCGAGCGCGGTCTGGGAATGGATGAGCTCGGTCGGGGTCCAAACGACGCCTTCGCCGAGCTTGATGTCCGTGCCGCGGCCGGCCATGTTCGTGGCGATCGTGACGGCGCCCTTCTGCCCGGCGAGGGCGACGATCTCCGCTTCGCGCGCGTGGTTCTTCGCGTTGAGCACGTTGTGCGGGATGCCCGCCGCGCGGAACAGTTTGGAAAGCTGCTCCGAGGCCTCGACGGACACGGTGCCGATCAGCACGGGCTGACCGTTGCGGTGGCACTCGGTCACGTCCTCGATGATCGCGTTGAACTTTTCGCGCTGCGTTTTGTACATCCGGTCGTTGCGGTCCACGCGGCGGATCGGACGGTTGGTCGGGATGACCACGACGTCGAGATGGTAGATGTCGTTGAACTCCGACGCCTCGGTTTCCGCCGTGCCGGTCATGCCGGAAAGCTTGTCGTAGAGACGGAAGTAGTTCTGGATCGTGATCGTGGCGAGCGTCTGCGTTTCGCGTTCGATCTGCACGCCTTCCTTGGCTTCGACCGCCTGATGCAGACCGTCGGACCAGCGGCGTGCGGGCAGGATGCGCCCGGTGAATTCGTCGACGATGAGGACCTTGTTCTCCATCACGACGTAGTCCGTGTCCTTCTCGTAGAGCGTGTACGCCTTGAGCAGCTGGGCCACGTTCTGGATGCGCTCGGTGCGCTCGGAGAAAAGTTTCTGGATGTCCGCGCGCTTCTTCGCCTTCTCTTCACGGTCGAGGTTTTCACGATCGAGCTCGGCCATCGCGGTCACGATGTCCGGCACCACGAACATGTCAGGATCCGAAGGATTGAGCTCCGCGCAGCCCTTGTCGGTGAGCGCGGCGTCGCGCATCTTCTCGTCGACCGTGAAGAACATCTCTTCGCGGAAGCGGCGCGCGTCGTCCTTGTGCATGTCCGTGAGCATCATGTTCTCGACGTCCTCGTGCAGCTTGCGCACCGAGGGGTCTTCGATCATGGCCATGAACTCTTTGTTCTTGGGCGTGCCGTGGTAGATCTGGTAAAGCAGTTTCTGGGCGCGCTGGGTCTCGCCGGCCTCGAGCGCCTTCTTGGCGTCCGCCACGTACCCCGACACGAGCTTCTCCTGACGGCGGAACAGGCGTTCGACCGACGGCTGCAGCTGCTTGTACTGGTTGTTGTCCACCTCGGCCGGACCGGAAATGATCAGCGGCGTGCGCGCTTCGTCGATGAGGATGGAGTCCACTTCGTCGATGATCGCGAACGAGTGTCCGCGCTGGACCTGCTCGCGCACGTCCTGCGCCATGCCGTTGTCGCGCAGATAGTCGAAACCGAACTCGCTGTTGGTGCCGTACGTGATGTCGCACTCGTACTGGGCGCGGCGCTCGGACGGCCCCATCGTGTTCTGGATGCAACCCACGGTGAGACCGAGCCATTTGTAGAGGTGGCCCATCC
>JAZUJQ010000098.1:0-5227 GCA_045642845.1 Kiritimatiellia bacterium | reverse complement strand
AGTTTTCTGGAGACGATTCAAGTGGAACCGGAAAAGAACAACGCGGAACTCATAAAGCTGCTCCTGCTTTCCGTGGTCGTCGGCGCATGCGCCGGACTCGGCGCCATGCTGCTCGTCTCGCTTCTCCAATGCACGGGCTGGCTGTTCCTCGGAAAACTCGGCGGAGTCGCGATCGCAGGCGCCGCAAACGAACCCGAACCGTTCCGTCTGCCTGAAATCGCGGAAGCGGCGCGTCCGTACGCTCTCGTTCTGCTGCCCGCGCTCGGCGGGCTCGTCAGCGGGCTGCTCACGACTTTCATCGCGCCCGAAGCGGCCGGGCACGGCACGGATTCGGGCATCGAGTCGTACCACTTCCGCGGCGGGCGCGTGCGCCCCGTCGCCGTCCCCGTGAAAACGATCGCCACGTCCATTCTCATCGGCACCGGCGGTTCGGCGGGATGCGAGGGACCGATCACGCAGATCGGCGCGGGTTTCGGTTCGATGATTTCCAACGCGCTCGGGCTTTCCGTGGCATCGCGCCGGAAGCTCATGGCGGCCGGCATGGGCGCGGGCGTCGGAGCGTTGTTCCACGCTCCCCTGGCCGGGGCCATTTTCGCGGCCGAAATGCTTTACCGCGACCTCGACCTGGAATACGAAGTGCTTGTGCCGGCGATCGTCGCGTCCGTGACGTCGAGCACGCTGTTTTCGCGCGTGTTCGGGTTCTGCCCCCTCTTCGACATGCCGCCCGAGTCGGCGTTCGGCGATCCGAAAATGCTCGTGCTGTACATCGCGCTCGCGTTCATGCTCGCTTTCGGCGCGCGCTTCTACACATGGTGTTTCTACACGGCGCACGAACGCTTTTCCGCATTGAAAGCGCCGCCGTGGCTCCGGCCGGCGATCGGCGGTCTCGTGACCGGCGTGATCGGATTTCATTTCGTCCGGGTGCTCGGATCCGGCTACGGCACGATCCAGGAAGCGCTCCGTTGCAACTGCTCCTTCACCATCACGGCGCAGCCGCGCTGGTTCTGCATCCTGCTCGGCGTGTTCTTCCTCAAAACGCTCACGACGTCGTTCTCCGTCGGCTCGGGCGGCTCCGGCGGCATTTTCGGACCGGCGCTCGTGGTGGGCGGCTGCCTCGGCGGCGCGGTCGGCATGCTGTTCGCGACGATTTTCCCGTCATGGCACGTCCCGGTCGGCAATTTCGTTCTGGTCGGCATGGTGGCGTTCTTCGGCTGCGCCGCGAAAACGCCGATTTCCACGATCATCATGATTTCGGAAATGACCGGAAACTTCCGGCTGCTCGTCCCTTCGATGTGGGTCTGCATCATCGCCTATCTGCTTTCGCGCAAAGTTTCGCTCTACCGCTCGCAGCTGCCCAACCGTTTCGAAGCCCCGGTGCACCGTTCGTCGCTCATCGCAGGCACTCTGGGCGCGATTCTCGTGCGCGACGTGATCGCCGCGAGCAGACGCGAATCGGCCACGCGCACGGTCACGCACGGAGACCCGCTCGCCACCGCGTGCGACATCCTGCTCGGAGGACGTCAGGACGCGCTCCCGGTGCTGGCCGCGGACGGTTCGCTCTCCGCCGTGCTCACGCGTTCCGATCTGGCGTCAGTGGAATCCTCCGATCCCATGCTGCGCATGACGCTGCTCGTGGACGACGTCACGCCGCGCAGACATCCCGTGGTTTTCGAAAACGAACCGCTGCGCTCCGTGCTTGCGAAAATGGACGAAGACGACGCCGAAGGCATGGTGGTCGTGTCGTCCGACGCTCCGCGCCGCCCGATCGCCGTCATATCGCACAACGACATCGCCGCCGCATACCAGCGCGAAATGGCCGTCGCGCGGTGACCTACCGCCGTGCAAGCGCGGCCAGGCGTTCGCCGTCGATGCGGAATACGGTCCAGTCCGACATGGCTTCCGCGCCCATCGATTTGTAAAACCGGATCGACGGTTCGTTCCAATTCAGGCACCACCACTCGAAACGCCCGTAGCCGCGTTCCCCGCATATCCGCGCCAGTTCCTTGAACATGCGCGTGCCTATGCCGCGTCCGCGGAATCCGGGCTTCACGAACAAATCCTCCAGATACAGCCCGGCGCGGCCGAGAAACGTCGAAAAATTGTGGAAAAACAGCGCGAAACCGACCTCTTCTCCGTTCAGCACCGCGAAAAGCACTTCCGCGTTTTTCTTCGTGAAAAGCTGCTCGCGCAGCGTCGCTTCGTCCGCGATCACGAGATCTTCCATTTTCTCGTAACGCGCAAGCGCGCGGATGAATCCGAGAATCAGATCCGTGTCTTTTTCCCCGGCGAACCGGAAAGAAAGATCAAGGTTTTCCGAACCGCTTTTTTCCATGCCCATGTTTCCGCAACCTCCGTTTGCGCATATTCTATCAAAGTGAAAATCCTTGTGTTTTATGTCCGAATCTTGCTATCGTATCCCCATGAGAACGAAATGCGCAATCCGCCGCCAAAAATGAAAACAGGCATCACTTTCGGAACATTCGACGTGTTCCACTACGGGCATCTGCGCATTCTCGAGCGTTCCCGCGAACTTTGCGACCGGCTAGTAGTCGGCGTTTCAAGCGATGAACTCAACTTGGCGAAAAAAGGACGCACGCCGTACTACTCGTACGAGGAGCGCGCCCGGATCGTCGGCGCGCTCAAGTGCGTCGACGAAGTGTTCAAGGAAGAATCTCTTGAACAAAAAGCCGAATACGTGCAGCGCTTCAAAGCCGACGTGCTCATCATGGGCGACGATTGGTCCGGAAAATTCGACTGGGTCAAACCCTGGTGCGAGGTGATTTACCTGCCCCGCACGCCTGGAGTGTCGACCACGGCTCTGATTGAAACCATACGCGGCTGAACGAAATGCAGGGTGCGGCGCAAATCCTCCGCGCGTGGCAGTGCGAACGCCTGAAACTGGCCCTGCCGCCGGATCTGCGGGAAGGGCCGCCTGCGGTGACGGTTGTGGCGTACTTTTTCCGTCCGCGCGAACAGGCGGGCGAACACTTCCGGTTCATGAAAGCCGCGATTCTGGAAACGTGGAGACACTGCGGTTTTCTGCAAACGGTCATCGTCTGCCACGAACGGCTGCGGGCCGTGGAGGATTTCGCCTCCGAACATGCGCCGCGCGTGCGCGTCCAGATCGAGCCGACGCTCGTCCCGGGCGACGTAAATTCAATGAGCCGCGACTGCAACGCCCGCCTGGCGGACCGTTTCGGCACGCCGTACGCGCTCATCGTGCAGGACGACGGCTTTCCCCTTCGCCCGGGGCTGGAGGAATTTCTCGGAAAATGGGATTTTATCGGCGCCCCGTACGTGCGCGACCGCGCGCTGCCGCGTCTCCTCGGGCGGCTGACCGGATGCTGGGTGTCGAACGGCGGTTTCTCGCTGCGTTCGCACGGGATGTGCGCGGCAGCGGCGGAGGCATGGAAGGCGAACTGCGAAAACCGGCCATGGCGTCCGTGGATGTCGGAGGATCTGTTCTACACCAGAGCGCTTCCGCTCCGCAGCGCATCGTACAGACGTTCGTTCGCAATCGCCGATCACCGCGCCGCGCGGCTTTTCGCGGTCGACGACATCGTGCCGGCGCCGGCGGACGCCGCGCCGTTCGGGTTTCACAGGGCGGAGACATTCGCGCGGCTGCTGCGGGAAGGGGCGGTCCGGTGAAACGCTCGGCGTCGGCTTTGCTGCGCAGCGCCGGACTCGTCATGCTGGCCGCGCCGTGCATGCTCCTCGCGCGCGCGGTTCCGCGCAAACGCGGCCTGCTCGTCTTCGGCGCGTGGTTCGGAGAACTTTTCGGCGACAACCCGAAATATCTCGCGCTGCATCTGCTGGAACACACGGACGCGCGGATCGTGTGGATCGGGAATCCGGAGGTCGGGGCGCGGCTCCCGGCGCATCCGCGCCTCGCTTTCGCGCGGCGCGGAAGCATGCGCGCGGCATGGGCGCTTCTGCGCGCAAAGGCGTGGGTGTTCTGCCAGCGCGCGCCGCTGGATCTGACGGCGCTTCCGCTGCATGGCAGGGCTCTGCGCATGAATCTCTGGCACGGCATTCCGCTCAAATACATCGGACGGAACGCTCCGAAAAACCGCGCGAGAAAACGGGACCCGGCCGTCGTGAGGCGTCTGTACGAAGCAATGTGCGGAGGACCCGACTGGACATCGGTGTCGTCGCCGTCCATGCGGACGCTTATCGCGGACGACTGTCCTGAGATGTTTTCGGCGGACCGCTGCATTGCGGCCGGAATGCCGAGAAACGATTTTCTGGTCGCAAACCGGACGAACGAAAATCTCCGCCGCACGCTTAAACTCAGATACGCATCTCTGCTCGGATTCGATCCGGCGCGCAAGGTCGTTCTGTACATGCCTACGTACCGCGAAGCGGGGAATGAACTGTTCGCGTTCTACGGCCTTCCGGACGATGAACAGGCGCGGGTGCTCGGAGTTCTGGACGAATTCGGCGCGGTTCTGCTGGAAAAACACCATTTCCAGACATACCGCAGTCATCCCGTCGCGCGGCGAAACGGCTGTTCCGTCGCGATCCGCGGGCAAAGCAAAGCGGACGTCGACGTTCAGGAACTGCTGCTGATCGCCGACATTCTGATCACGGACTATTCAAGCGCGTATTTCGATTTCGCGCTGATGGAGCGCCCCGTCCTGCATTTCGCCTACGATCTGGAACGCTACGAGACGGCGGACGCCGGGCTCGCCTACGATCTTCGCGAAGTCGCGGCAGGGCCGATTCTCAGGACGCTCGGCGAACTGCTCGCGGAACTTTCGTCGCAGCTGCGCGCGCCGGAGTTCCGCCCCGCCCCTGGCTTCCGCGATCTCGTCGAGTGGGAAAAAGGCGGTGCATGCCGGCGCATTGCCGGATTTCTGCGCGAAAGGGGGTGTCTGTGAAGCATTCGCCAGCCGAATGGATCGGAGGCGTCCGCTGGATGGCGGCGCACATCGCCGCGCGTCTGGCGCTCGGACGTTTTCGCGCCGGGCTGCTGGCGGGCGTTGGCATAGAGCACGATCTCGCCACGGGGATCCAGAACGACCGGCTGATGAAACACGTTCGCCGGAGAATCGCGATCTCTCCGCCGGAAATCGCCGAATACAACCGACCAGAAAACGCGCCTGACTGGTTTCCGTCCGCGAACGCATTCGACGGAAAGACGGCGACACTGCTTTCCGACTGTCTCGTTCTGCCGCGCTCCGGCGTCATGATGTTTCCGGAAGACGGAATTTTTCTGAACGAATCC
>JAZUJQ010000097.1:0-2177 GCA_045642845.1 Kiritimatiellia bacterium | reverse complement strand
GCGGAGGCGTCCGCCCGCCTCGCGCTGCGCGGCAACCTGGTGCAGTGCGAAACGCCGTCGGAAGCGTTCGGCAAAGTGCTCTCCGGCGAAGCCGACTGCGTGTTCTCGTCCATTTTCTCGGCGCAGATGTACAAGCGCGACCACGATTGGCGCGACACCCTCGAGATCCGCGTGCTCGCCCATCCGTCGTACGTCCCGAAAATCTCGTTCCGCTGCACGGAGGATTCCGATCCGGCGATGCTCTCGCATCTCCGGAAGAGCATCGAACGCATCTCCGCGGAAACCGTGCAGACACTGCTCTACAGAGCCTCCGCCGGCAACGCGCGCGGAACGCAGCTGATGACGCGCGAAGAGCGCCTGCTGCTGTACGTGAGCGTGCCACTCGCCGCGCTGCTCGTGATCGTGGCGATCTCCCTCTACACGCGCTGGCGCATCGGCCGCGCGCTCAAGGAACTCAGCCGCGTCAACCGCGAGCTCCTGAGCGAGCACGCGCGCCAGGAGCAGCTGCTCGCGGAAAACGAACGCCAGCGCCGCGCGCTCGCCGGCGCCGCGCGCGACGCGGGGCTCACCGCCATGTCCACGAGCAGGTTCCTGGCCACGATGTCGCACGAAATCCGGACGCCGCTGAACTCGGTGATCGGCTACGCGCAGTTCCTCAACCAGCCCGGAATCTCGTCGGACGAAGTCCTTGAATACGGCGGCGGCATCTTCCGCTCGGCCAATGCGCTGCTCGCGCTCATCAACAACATCCTCGACCTCTCGAAAATCGACGACGGCCGCTTCGAAATGCACGGCGGAGAACTGTCGGTGCGCAAACTGTTCGAGGATCTGCACGGCGTGTTCGGTCTGCGCATGCGCTCGAAGCACGTCAAATTCACGACGGACGTGGAGGACGGCGTCCCTGACGTCCTCGACCTCGCGGCCGACCGCGTCTCGCAGATACTGACGAACCTCGTCGGCAACGCCGTGAAGTTCACGCAGAACGGCACGATCGCCGTTCTGGCGACGTACACCGACGGAAATCTCATCCTCACGGTGTCGGACACCGGCTCCGGCATCTCGCACGAGAAGCTGGACACGATTTTCGATCCGTACGTGCAGGACGAACGCGGCGACCACTCGCAGGCCGGCACGGGTCTCGGTCTCGCCATCGTGAAGAAACTCGCGGAAAGCGCCGGAGGCAATGTCACCGTGTCGAGCTCCGTCGGCGTCGGCACCGTGTTCGAAGTCGTTCTGCCGTCGAAGGCGAAGACCGTCGACGCGACATCCGGCCGCGCCGCCGCCGGGGCGGAACCGCGGGGCGTGGCGCACGCGGCGGCGAAACGCCTTCTCATCGTGGACGACGTTCCGATCAACCTCCGGGTGCTCGAGCTGCATCTGCGCAACATCGGAATGACGGACGTCACGTCCGTGAATTCAGGGCGTGAAGCCCTGCACCGCATCAACACGGAAAAGTTCGACGCCGTGTTCACCGACGTCTGGATGCCGGAAATCTCGGGTCCGGAGCTGGCCGCGGCGCTGCGCGCGAATCAGGACGTGAAAAACATCCCGATCGTCGCGATAACGGCCGACATCGACGCCTCGGCGACGTTCCCCGTGAACGAGTTCACCGACATCCTCACCAAACCGGTCACGCAGGAAAAACTGCGGGACGAAATCCTCAAACTCTTTCCGGAATGATCAAACGTTCACTGCAGGCGCTCTTGATCTTCGCCGCCGTCGTTTCCGGCGGCGAGCCGTTGAAAGTCGAACTGCCGGCGACCGGCGAAGGCGCGCCCGCCGACTTCGAACGCCTTGAAGAATACGGAAAAGAGATCATCGGCCGCATCGCGACCGACAACGGCTGGGACGTTTCCTTCCGCTCCGCCGCGGAAAACTCGGACCCGTCGACCGGTGCGGACATCATCGCCACGGCGTTCTGGACGAAGGATCTTCTGCGTGGTTTCGAGCCGTGCATCCAGCCGATCGCGAACCTGCCGATCTCGATTTACTGCCTCTCCAACCGCACGGACATCGCCGGCGTCCAGCAGGTCGCGTGGCCGAACGTGCGCGTGGCGTACGTCCGCGGCGTCCTGAGCGGAATGGACGTCTTCCTCGCCTGCGCGGAAAGCACCGGACTGAACCACACGACTCTCGAGTGCGGTTCGCTGCACGAGGCGCTCGCCGCTGCGGAAAAC